>CAJUOF010000317.1 GCA_910587905.1 uncultured Lachnospiraceae bacterium | reverse complement strand
TCATGTATCAATGAGAGGAAAAAAGAATGGAACGGACAACAGTAGAAGATATCGTGCGGGCAACCGGAGGAACACTTTTGGCGGGAAGTTTGGATACTCCCTTGGAAAATGTGAGCATTGATTCCAGGGTTATGCGTGGAAGGGATCTGTTTGTGCCCCTGATCGGGGCCAGATCCGACGCCCACGATTATCTGGGGCAGGCGATTGAAAACGGAGCGGCTGCGGTGCTTTCTTCCAGGGAGATGGAGCCGCTTCCCGGAGCGGCCTGGATTCAGGTGGGGGACACCCTGAAAGCACTGCAGGCCGTGGGAAGGGATTACAGGAAACGACTCGGCATCCCGGTCATCGGCGTCACCGGAAGTGTGGGGAAGACCACCACCAGAGAGATGACGGCGGCCGCCCTCGGTGCAGGCTACAAGGTGTTCAAGACCTCAAAAAATTTCAACAGTGACATCGGCCTTCCCGTTACCCTGACCGAGATGGGAGGGAAGGATGAGCTGGCAGTATTGGAGATGGGGATGAGTGATTTCGGGGAGATGGAGGTGCTCTCCTCGCTGGCGGAGCCTTCCGTGGCCGTGATCACCAACATCGGTGTGGCTCACATCGAGCAGCTTCGGACAAAGGAAAATATTTTCCAAGAAAAGCTGAAGATTGCTTCTTCCATGAAGCCCGGAGGAACGCTGATCCTAAACGGGGATGACGAATATCTGAAAACCGTATCGGAGGGCTGTGGATTTCGACGGATTTTCTATGGCTTCGGTGAAACCTGTGACCTTCGGGCAAAGGAGGTGAAAGTCGGAGGGGACGGCACCTCATTTACAGCCGTTTATGGGGAGGAACAGGTAAGGATCACCCTTCCGGTGCTGGGAACGCACATGGTCATGGATGCGCTGGCAGCTCTGGCGGCGGCCCTGATCAAGGGGATCACCATGGACCAGGCGGCAAAGGCCCTGGCGGATTTTTCTGGCTTTAAGAACCGTCAGCAGATATACCGGCTTGCCGATTTTTCCATGATCGACGACACCTATAACGCGAGCCCTGATTCCATGAAGGCGGCTCTAAAGGTCCTCGACAACATGGAAGTTTCTGGGAAACGGATAGCTGTCCTGGCGGATATGATGGAGCTGGGAGAGAAAACAGAACGCTTCCACCGGGAGGTGGGGCGGTTTGCGGCAGAGCTCTCGGTGGACTGTCTCGTCTGTATCGGGGAGCTGGCGAGGGAGATCGGGGCCGGCTTTTTGGGAGAGAAAGAAAAGAAGGGCAGTCCGGACGGCTGCAAAGTTCACTTTTTTGCTTCCGGCGAGGAGGCGCTTCCTTTCTTGAGAGATCTGGCAGGAGGGGGAAATCTGCTGCTCCTCAAGGGCTCCAATGTGATGAAGCTTTTTGAGATAGCAGAGATTTTGCGGAAACAACAGTAGAAATTCTTTTATGGAAAGAGAATAAAAATACATGTCAAAACCATATGCGGATGTCATCATTGACATTACCCACACGGCTGTGGATCGGGTTTTTCAATATCAAATTCCGGATGAGCTCTCCGAGAAAGCAGTGCTTGGAGCACGGATTCGGGCCCCCTTCGGGAAGGGAAACCGACTTCGGGACGGCTATATCATCGGTTTTTCCGAAAAGCCGGAGTATGATCCCTCGAAGATCAAACAGATAGCTGCCGTCTGTGAGGACGGGATGCCCATCGAGGGGCAGATGATCCTTCTGGCGGCCTGGATGAAGGAGCGGTACGGTTCCACCATGATTCAGGCATTAAAGACGGTACTCCCGGCGAAGCGGAAGCTTAAAGCCCTGGAAAAAAAATATCTGGTGCGCAGGGTGAGCCTGGAGGAATGTGAGGAATTGCTCGCCTTTTACCGCAGAAAAAACCAGAAAGCCAGAGTGAGGCTTTTGGAAGCCTTTCTTGCGGACGAGACACTTCCCTATGAGATGGTGGTTCAAAAGCTGAGAGTGTCTGCTGCCTCGGTAAAGCCTTTTTTGGAGCAGGGTGTCTGTACGCTGGAGACAAAAAGCCGTTTTCGTAGTCCCATTGGGGATCAATGGTCCAGAGGAGATTGTGTCGACTTAAACAAAGAACAGAGAGAGACGGTGGACGGGATCCTCTCTGTGTGGAGAGGGGATCGGAGACCTTGTCTGGTCCATGGAATCACCGGAAGCGGCAAGACCGAGGTTTATATGGAAGTGATCCGTCAGGTGGCGGCGGAGGGAAAGCAGGCCATTGTGTTGATTCCGGAGATTGCCCTGACCTGGCAGACGGTGATGCGGTTTTACAGGCAGTTTGGGGAGCGGGTATCCATTGTCCACTCCAGGCTTTCCGCCGGAGAGAAATCCGATCAGATGGAGCGGGCAAGGAGGGGGGAACTGGACATTATGATCGGCCCCCGTTCTGCCCTGTTTACGCCCTTTACCAATCTGGGTCTGATTATCATCGACGAAGAACATGAAGCGGCCTATAAGAGCGAGACGGTTCCCAGATATCATGCCATTGACACGGCCATATACCGGTGTAAATTGGCGGGAGCCATGACAATCTTGGGCTCGGCGACTCCCTCGGCTGCCTCATACTATCGGGCACAGAGCGGCGACTATCATTTTTTCCAGATGAAGACCAGGGCCAAGAAGCTGAGCGTTCTGCCTTCTGTGGAGATCGTTGATCTCAGGGAGGAGCTCAAGGCAGGAAATCGGGGGATTTTCAGCCGGAGGCTTAAGGAGTTGATGGTGGAGACGCTGAATCGGGGAGAGCAAATTCTGCTTTTTTTAAATCGGAGGGGCTATGCCGGCTTTGTCTCCTGCAGAACTTGCGGGAAGGCGGTCAAATGCCCGCACTGCGATGTGAGTCTAAAGGTTCACCGGGACGGTACTTTGAAATGTCATTACTGCGGGTACGAGACGGCCATTCCGAAGGTCTGTCCCACCTGTGGTTCCAAGTATATCGCCGGATTTGGGACGGGGACCCAGAAGGTGGAGACCATGGTGAAGGCTATGTTTCCGGAGGCGTCCGTCCTGCGGATGGATATGGATACCACCGCGAAAAAGGGGAGTCACGACGCCATTTTATCAGCCTTTGCCGACGGAAAGGCCGATATTTTGATCGGCACTCAGATGATCGTCAAGGGGCATGATTTTCCACGGGTGACGCTGGTCGGAATTTTGGCGGCGGACTTATCCCTCTATTCCGGTGGATACGAGGCGGGGGAGCGGACTTTCTCGCTGCTCACCCAGGCGGCCGGCCGGGCCGGCAGAGACAGCCTTCCCGGACATGTAGTGATTCAGAGCTATGCGCCGGACAACTACAGTGTGGAGGCCGCGGCCAGCCAGGACTATGAGGGCTTTTACTGGCATGAGATTCTGTATCGGAAGCTGCTCAGGTATCCTCCCGTGTCCAGGATGCTGTCCCTGCTCATTGCATCCAGGGAGGAGGAGGAAGCCGTGGATATGGCGAGGGCGGTGAAGCGGCAGGCGGAGGCTGTCAACGAGGAGGGCATTTTAGAGCTCGTGGGGCCGGCGAAAGCGTCGGTGTCAAAAATCAATGATGTGTATCGGTATATGTTTTATGTGAAATGTGAGGAAGAAGAGCCGCTTTTGGAGCTGAAGAGGAGCATTGAGTCCCTGGATTGGGGAAAGAATGTACAGTATCAGTTTGATATGGAATAACACAAAGATTTAAAAATACGTTATTACAGAAACAAAGAAAGGATGTTACGTTATGGCGCTTAGGTTGATTCGGGAGATCGGAGACGAGGTACTGACCAAGAGGGCAAAGGAAGTGAAGGCTATGACGCCGCGGACGGAGAAGCTGATCGCGGACATGCTGGACACCATGTATGAATCGGAGGGGGTCGGCTTGGCGGCACCTCAGGTGGGAATCTTAAAACGAATCGTGGTGATCGATATCGGGGACGGGCCCGTGGTGCTGGTCAATCCGGTGATTCTCAAAACGGACGGGGAACAGACAGGGCCGGAGGCATGTCTCAGCGTTCCCGGTAAGCAGGGGACCGTCACGAGGCCCTATCATGTGATTGTCCGGGCCATGGACGAGCATATGGAAGAGCGGGATATTGAGGCGGAGGAGCTTTTGGCGAGGGCCATTTGCCATGAATGTGACCATTTAGAGGGGAAGCTCTATGTGGAGTTTGTGGAGGGCGAGCTGGAGGATGTCGTGGAGGAAGAGTAGCAAACATGACATTTCCTATAAAATTTTCTTAAAAAAGTGTGAAAAATGCAGCTTTTGAGGAAAAAGAGAGTATACTGGAAGATGGAGGAAGCGCTTATGAAGCTTGTATTTATGGGAACACCGGATTTTGCAGTCCCAGCTCTGAACGCTCTGATTGGAGGTGGGCACGAGGTGCAGGCAGTCGTGACCCAGCCCGACAAGCCGAAGGGACGGGGGAAGGAGATGCAGATGCCGCCGGTGAAGGAGACGGCCCTTGCCCACGGGATCCCGGTGTTTCAGCCGCAGCGGATTAGAGGCAATGAAGTGTTTTTGGAGGAGCTTCGGCGGATGGAGCCGGACACCATTGTGGTAGCCGCATTTGGACAGCTTCTGCCCACGGAGGTTCTTACGCTGCCCAGGTATGGATGCATCAACATCCATGCGTCTCTGCTTCCGAAATATCGTGGAGCCGCACCGATTCAGTGGGTGATCATTGACGGAGAGCAGGAGACGGGGATCACCACCATGTATATGGAAGAGGGGCTGGATACGGGAGACATGCTTCTCAAAACCGTGGTGCCCATCGCTCCCGACGAGACCGGAGGAAGCCTTCACGACAAGCTGGCGGTAGCAGGCGGGCCACTGATCCTAAAGACCCTGGAGGGACTTGAGGCGGGAAGCCTTGTGCGGATTCCCCAGACAGGGGAAACCTGCTATGCGAAGATGCTTACAAAGGCCCTTGGGAATGTGGATTGGTCCATGGGGGCTGCTGCGGTCGAACGGCTGATCCGGGGACTGTCTCCCTGGCCGGGGACCTACAGCCGGCTGGGGGACAAAACGGTGAAGTTTTGGAAAAGTGAGGTTTACGGGGGAGCGGTCTCGGAAGAGACGCGGAGCCTTCCCTGCGGTACGGTTGCGGCGGTGACAAAGGATGCCATTCTCATAAAGACGGGGGACGGGCTTTTGGCGGTGAAGGAGCTTCAGCTTTCCGGGAAAAAGCGGATGGATGCAGGGGCCTTCCTGCGGGGATATCCTTTGCACACAGGAGACAAAATGGAGGGATAAAAAAATGCCTTATTATTATGGATACCGTTATTATTTTGATCCTACGTGGATTTTAATTCTTGTGGGAATGGTGATCTGCCTGATCGCTCAGGCGAGGGTGAAGGGTTCCTTCTCCAAGTATTCCAAGGTCATGAGCCGTACCGGGATGACCGGGGCCGAGGCCGCCAGACGGCTTTTGGACAGCCAGGGTATTTATGGAGTGCAGATTCTCAGAGTGTCCGGGAATCTGACGGATCATTATGATCCCAGAAATAAAACCTTGAAGCTCTCGGACTCTGTCTATGGCAGCCGCTCGGTGGCGGCCATCGGTGTGGCAGCTCATGAATGCGGCCATGCCATTCAGGACGAGGTGGGCTACTCGCCCTTAAGACTTCGGACGGCTTTTGTGCCGGTGGCCAACTTCGGTTCCAGCATCAGCATGATCCTCATCGTGGCGGGACTGATTTTTGGCGCCAGGGGCGGGAGCTTTTCCATTCTGGTTAATCTTGGAATTTTCTGTTTTTCTCTGGCCGTGCTGTTTCAGCTCATCACTCTTCCCGTGGAATTCAATGCGTCAAGCCGTGCACTGACGCTTCTCAGGGATACGGGAGTCCTTTACGGGGATGAGGTGGGCCAGACGAGAAAGGTGCTGTCCGCGGCGGCACTGACCTATGTGGCGGGGGCTCTTTCTTCCATGCTGCAGCTTCTTCGTCTGATCATCCTGTTCGGAGGAAGAAACCGTGACTGACACGAGAGCGCTCAGCCTTCATTGTCTCATGGAGATTTTAGAGAAAGGCAGGCACAGTCATGTGGTGCTCAGGCAGACTCTTGAGGCGAATCATGAACTCCCCAGGCGGGAGCGGGCCTTTCTCACCTGTCTGGTGGAGGGGACCGTGGAGCGTCTCTACGAGTTGGATTATCTCATTGACCATTTTTCCAAAGTAAAAGTGAGAAAACAGAAGCCGCTCGTCCGGAATCTTCTTCGGATGAGTGTCTATCAGATCAAATATATGGATTCAGTGCCGGCGCGGGCCGCGGTCAGTGAGGCAGTACGCCTTGCCGAAAAGAGAGGCTTCGGTTCCCTGAAGGGATTTGTAAACGGGGTACTCCGCACCATAGCCAGGGAGCTCGGCCAGGTGCCTTATCCCAGGAGAGAGGACGGATTTTCCAGGTGGGCCAGGGTGGTTTATTCCATGCCGGTGTGGATCACGGAGGAACTTCTTTTGGAATACGGGGAGGAGCGGACGGAGCGCATGCTGGCTCAGGGGCTCTTAGACCGGCCCTTTACCGTGAGGTGTAATTTGAGCAGGGCCTCCGAGGAAGAAATCCGTGAGAGCCTTTTGGCCCAGGGGATCGACGCAGCAGCGGTGCCGGGGATACCGGGCGTATTTACCCTGAAAGGATTTGACCGGCCGGAGGAGATCACGGCCTTTCAGGAGGGACTCTTGCAGGTACAGGATGTGAGCTCTGTCCTGGCAGGGCTGGCGGCGGACATCAGGCAGGGGGATTTCGTGCTGGATATCTGTGCGGCGCCCGGCGGAAAGAGTCTCCACGCCGCAGATCTTTTGGCAGGCAGCGGCCATGTGGAGGCCAGAGATTTGACGGAGGCGAAGGCGTCGCTGATCCGAGAAAATAAGAAGCGGAGCCGTTTTAAGAATCTCTCTGTCCGCGTGTGGGACGCGCGCATTCCAGATGAGGAGATGTTTGGCCGGGCCGATGTGGTTCTCGCCGATCTGCCCTGCTCCGGGCTTGGGATCATTGGCAGGAAAGGCGATATCAAATACAAACTGACGAGAAGCGGGCAGGAAGAGCTGGCAGCTCTCCAGAGAGAGATTCTTGATGCCTCCTGGCGGTATGTGAAGCCGGGAGGCCGGCTGGTGTTTTCCACCTGTACGGTCTTTGCCTCGGAGAACCGGGAAAATGCCAGGTGGTTTGCGGAACATTATCCCTTTGTGCCGGTGGATATAAGGGAGAAGCTTCCAGGCCGATTTTTTGAAGAAACAGGCAGCCAGGGAAGGGAGGCGCGGGAAGCGGGGGCCGCATGGCTTCAGCTTCTGCCGGGAGAGAAGGGGACGGATGGATTTTTTATCGCAGCATTCAGAAGAACAAAATAAGTTGGATTTGAGGTCCCTAAGCTTTGAAGAGCTGAGCGAGGAACTCGCTTCCATGGGGGAGAAGCCCTTTCGGGCAAAGCAGGTTTTCTCCTGGGTCCATGAAAAACAGGCGACCGATTTTACAGAGATGACGGATCTGTCCAAAGGACTCAGGGAAGCTCTTTCAGAGCGCTTTTTTCTGACCGTCCTGAAACAGGTCGATGTTCTCGTCTCGAGGCTGGACGGAACCAGAAAATATCTGTTCGGGTTGGCGGACGGCAATGTGATCGAGAGCGTTTGGATGGAATACCGCCATGGGAACAGCGTATGTATCTCCACACAGGTGGGGTGCCGGATGGGATGCCGTTTCTGCGCGTCCACCCTGGGCGGGCTGGTGCGAAACCTTTCCCCCGGAGAAATGTTGGAGCAGGTCTATCGGATGGGACGACTCACGGGAAAACGAATTTCCAATGTGGTCCTGATGGGGTCCGGGGAACCTCTGGACAACTACGACAACGTGGTGCGGTTTTTGCGTCTGATTACGGATAAGCGGGGGCTTCATTTAAGCGCCAGGAGTATTACCATTTCGACCTGCGGCCTCCCGGAGGGAATCCGCCGTCTGGCGAGGGAAGGGCTTCCGGTGACCTTGGCGCTCTCTCTCCACGCGCCCAACGATGAAACGCGCAGGGAATTGATGCCTATAGCCAGGAAATACAGCTTGAAAGAGGTGCTTCCCGCCTGTGACGATTACTTTGAACAGACCGGCAGGAGAGTGAGCTTTGAGTACAGTCTGGTGGGGGGCGTCAACGACACGAGGGAGGAGGCCATGGCCCTTTCCGCTCTGTTGGGAAAGCGTGGGTGCCATGTGAATTTGATTCCGGTGAACCCTGTGAAGGAGCGAAATTATGTCCGTTCCGGACGGCAGGCCATCTTGGACTTTAAAAATGTACTTGAAAAAAATGAGATTAATGCTACTATAAGAAGAGAAATGGGGCGCGATATCAATGGAGCCTGTGGGCAGCTCAGGCGAAGTTATACTGAGCGTCAGATCGATATGCCGCTTTAGGCATCTGTTCAGACAGGAGGTGGATGGACCATGAAGGCCTACGCAAGGACCGACCGGGGAAGAAAACGGCAGATCAATCAGGATGCAGTGTATTATTCCACTTATCCGGTTGGGAATATTCCGAATCTGTTTTTAGTGGCAGACGGGATGGGGGGGCACAAGGCCGGGGATTTTGCATCCAAATATACCATAGATCATTTGGTCTCGCTGGTGGAGGAGGCAGAGGGAAACAATCCAATCACGATCTTAAATGAGAGCATCCGGCAGGTAAATGGTTTGCTTCTTCAAAAGGCATCCGAGGATACGGCTCTTGCCGGTATGGGCACTACCCTTGTGGCCGCCTGCACCATGGGCCGGGTTCTCTGCGTGGCGAACGTGGGGGACAGTCGCCTGTATGTGGTCGGGAAGGAAGAGATCCGTCAGATCACGAGGGACCATTCCCTGGTGGAAGAGTTGATCCAGCGGGGAGAGATGGAGCGGGGAAGCGAAGCTTACAATGAACACAAGAATATCATTACGAGAGCCATCGGGGCCAGGATGGATGTATTTGCCGATTTTTTTGAGGTGAACCTGGAGGAGGGCGATACGGTGCTGATGTGTTCGGACGGCCTCAGCAATATGGTCTCTGACGAGGCCATCAGAGAGCTTGTGGCAGGCAGAGAGAACCTGAAAGAGGTCTGTGCAGATTTGATTGAAGAGGCAAATAGAAACGGCGGAAGGGACAACATTGCAGTGGTACTGTTCCGATTGGCCGACGATGAGGTGAGAGAATGATTAGATTAGGTATGTTTCTGGGAGATCGGTATGAAATTCTGGAAAAGATCGGTTCCGGCGGCATGTCGGAGGTGTATCGGGCCAGAGATCACAGACTGAACAGGGATGTGGCAATCAAGGTCTTAAAGCAGGAGTTCAATTCGGACCGGTCCTTTATCGGGAAGTTCAGGACGGAGGCCCATGCGGCTGCCTGTCTGTCCCACCCCAATATCGTCCATGTGTTTGACGTGGGAGATGAAGACGACATTCATTATATTGTCATGGAGTTGGTGGAGGGCATCACTCTAAAGACATATATTTCCAGGAAGGGCAAATTGGAGATCCGGGAGACCATCGGCATCGCCATGCAGGTGGCTCAGGGGATCGAAGCCGCCCACGAGCAGCACATCGTCCACCGGGACATCAAACCTCAGAATATTATCATCTCCAGGGACGGGAAGGTGAAGGTCACAGACTTTGGCATTGCCAAGGCGGCGACCAATGAGACGATCACTTCCAGTACCATGGGTTCTGTTCACTATATTTCGCCGGAGCAGGCCAGAGGCGGCTACTGTGACGAGCGGAGCGATATCTATTCCCTGGGCATCACCATCTATGAGATGCTCACAGGCCGTGTTCCCTTCGAGGGGGATTCTGCCGTGTCGGTGGCTCTTCTCCACATTCAGGGGGAGATGGTGTCGCCCAGAAAATATGAGCCCATGATCCCGGTGAGTCTGGAAAAGATCGTTCTCAAATGTACGCAGAAAAAGCCGGAGATGCGCTATCGGACCGTGACGGAGCTGATCGAGAACCTGAAACGGGCGCTCATGACGCCAAATGAGGATTTTGTTCACATGAGTACTGTGAACAGCAACGGTCCGACCAGAATCATGAGTCAGGAGGAAGTCAATCAGATTCGGAGCGGGGCGGCCGCCATGGGCAACGGCGGAGTGGAAACGGAGCCTTCCGACGGAGCGTATGAGGAGTATTACGACGACGAGGAGGAGGAAGCCCGTTATCAGTTGGATTATGAGGAGGAGGACGAGATGTTTTTTGACGACGACGAGGAAGACGATGAAGAGGAAGGGCGGAAATCAGATCGGATTTATGCCATTGTCGGAATCGGAGTAGCCGTTGTCATCGTGCTTCTCGCCCTGTTTATCATGGGGAAAACCTTTGGATGGTTCAATTTTTCTTCCAGTGATAAGCCAAAAGAAGAGTCCAGTCAGGCGGAGGAGTCCTTGGGGACGGAGGTGCTGATGCCGAATCTCCTGGGGAAGACTCTGGATGAGGCGGAGAAGGAGTTGGAGCCTCTGGATCTGGAACTCAGGCTCTCCTACAGCGAGTCAGAGGATTACAAGGACGGAGAGATCATGGAGCAGGAGTTCCCGGAAGGGACGTCTGTGAAGCGGCATACGGTCGTCAAGGTTACAGTCAGCAAGGGATCCACGGAGACGAAGATTCCGGATGATCTGATCGGCATGACCAGGGAACAGGCATTGAAGGCCCTCCGCGACGCCGGTCTGGAGGTGGAATTCGACGAAATCTTCAGCGACAGTGTGGAAGAGGGCAAGGTGGCCAAGGTGAGCCCGGGGCTTGGCACAGCGGCTACCATCGGCGACAAGGTGACGGTCTATTTGTCCAAGGGGGAGGAGACGAAGACGGCGACGGTTCCTCAGCTTCTCGGAAAGTCTGAGAATCGGGCAAGACAGGAACTGACAGATGCGAAGCTGGAGGCCGGCAGCGTCACGGAAGACTACAGCAACGATTATGAAAAAGGCGAGGTCATGAGCCAGTCCATCCGCAGCGGAAGTACCGTGGAGGAAGGAACGAAGGTGAATTTTGTGATCAGCCTGGGAAAGAAGGATACCACCGTTTCCATGCCGGATGTGCTCGGCTACAGTGAGGCAGATGCCATTGCAAGGATCCGGAATGCGGGGTTGGAGCCGGTTGTGGGCCAGTCGATCTACAGCGATACCGTGCCGGCAGGTCAGGTCGCAGAGACGGAGCATGATCCGGGAAGAAAATTAGAAGCGGGAACCACGGTGGAAATTTATATCAGCAAGGGGCCGAGGCCGACGGAGGCGCCTACCACGGCTGCGCCGCCGGAGCCGGTAGTTCCGGAGCAGCCGGAGAACCCTGGACAGCCGGAGAATCCCGGCGGAGCGGAGAATCCCGGCGACGGGAATTCTCCGGACAATCCGCTTCCCGACGAGAACCTGTAGCGAGCCTGTGCCGTTATGAAAAAAGGGAAGATCATCAAAGGAATTGCAGGCTTCTATTATGTCCATGATGGTCATGACAAGGTCTATGAATGTAAGGCAAAGGGGATTTTCCGAAACCGGAGGGTGAAGCCCCTGGTGGGAGATGACGCAGCCTTCGAGGTTTTGAGCGAGGAGGAGGGCCTGGGGAATATCGCAGAGATACTCCCCAGGAAAAATACGCTTCTCCGTCCGGCTGCGGCCAATGTGGACCAGGCCCTTGTGATCTTTGCCGTGAAGGAACCGGATCCCAACCTGAATCTGCTGGACCGGTTTCTTGTCATGATGGAACGAGAAGAGATTCCCTGCCAGGTTTGCTTCAACAAGGCAGATCTGGACAAGCAGGGAGGAGAATCTTTTTTGAAGCTTTATGAGAAGGCCGGTTATTCTGCCCATCTGTTCAGCACCTACACAGGGGAAGGCCTTTTGGAGCTTCGGAACCTCCTTCGGGGGAAGACCACCGTCATGGCGGGGCCCTCCGGAGTGGGAAAGTCCTCTCTGGTGAATCTCTTACACCCGGAGGCGGGGATGGAGACTGGCTCCGTCAGTGAAAAGATCGGTCGGGGACGCCATACGACCAGACATACGGAGCTGTTCTTTTTGGAGGAAGATACCTTTCTCCTGGATACGCCGGGCTTCAGCTCGCTGGAGCTTACGGATATCCCCTGCGAGAGGCTGCGGTTTTATTATCCGGAATTCCTAAGGCTTGAGGGGAGCTGCCGCTTTCAGGGCTGCATCCATGGCAAAGAACCGGACTGTGCCGTGAAGAGGGCCCTGAAGGAGGGCAAAGTTTGCAGGGAGCGGTATGAGAATTATCTGTTGCTGTATGAGGAATTAAAGTCGAAAAAACGTTATGGACGATGAAAAGGAGATTGCTATGCTGATTTTATCCCCTTCTATTCTGGCGGCTGATTTTACAAAGCTGGGAGAACAGATCAATGAGACAGTTCAGGCAGGAGCCGAGTATATTCATTTTGACGTGATGGACGGCATGTTTGTGCCGCAGATATCCTTTGGAATGCCGGTTCTCGAAACCATCCGGGGATGCACGGACAAGGTGTTTGATGTGCATCTGATGATCGAGGATCCGGGGCGCTACGTGGAAGCCTTTGCGGGGGCCGGGGCGGATCTGATCACCGTTCACGCGGAGGCATGTACCCATTTGGACCGGGTGATCCAGCAGATCCGGGCGGTCGGGAAGAAGGCGGGAGTGGCGTTAAACCCGGCGACGCCCCTCTCGGTACTGGACTATGTGTTAGATGAGCTTGACATGGTGTTGATCATGACCGTAAATCCCGGCTTCGGCGGGCAGAAGCTGATCCCTTACTGCTTACAGAAGGTGAGGGATTTGCGGGCTGTCTGTGAAAAGAGGGGACTTGCCATGGATATTCAGGTGGACGGAGGCATCAAGGCCTCCAACGCCAGGGAGGTCATTGAGGCAGGCGCGAATGTGCTTGTGGGCGGTTCGGCCGTGTTTTCCGGGGATGTGACCGCCAACACAAAGGCATTCATGGATGTCTTTGCCGGGTTAGAAGCTCTATGAAGACTGTAATTGTGACCGGCGGTGACGTAGAACTTACGTCTGCCGCCGGATTTTTGAGGGCTTACGAGGCCGGCTTTGTGGTTGCCGTGGACGGCGGCCTTTTGCAGACAGAGCAGTTGGGGCTTGCGCCGGACTGTATCGTGGGAGACTTTGACACGGTGTCCGGACCGGTCCTGGACCGTTACCGGGAGCAGGGAGTCCATTTTGAGACCCATAAGCCGGAGAAGGATTACACGGATACGGAGCTGGCGCTCCTCTATGCCCTTTCTCTGCCGGAAGTGTCGGAGATTGCGATTTTGGGAGGACTCGGACGGCGGTTTGATCATGCCATAGCCAATGTGCAGGTGCTGCTTCACGCTTTGAGAAGGGGAATTCCCTGCCGCATGATCGACACATACAATCGAATTTCGCTGTTGGATCATTCGCTGGAGCTGAAAAAATCGGAAACTTGGGGCAGCTATATATCCCTGATTCCTTTTACGGAGCAGGTGAGAGGGGTGACCCTCACCGGCTTCAAATATCCCCTCAGGGAGGCACTTCTTACGCAGGGGAACAGCTTAGGGATCAGCAATGAACTTCTCGCGGAGCGGGGACGGATCGAATTTCGGGAGGGCATCCTGCTCTATATTGAATCGAGAGACTGACGGCAGAGTTACGTCAGAAAGAAAACGGCGGGCGTGAGTAGTAACAAAACGGGAGACAGTTATGACGCATAACAATCAGAGGAAAATTGCCGTGATCAATGATATATCCGGCTTTGGACGCTGTTCCATTACGGTGGCTATGCCCATCATATCGGCTATGAAGCTCCAGTGCTGTCCGGTGCCCACGTCGATCTTTTCCAATCACACCGGGTATCCCCACTATTTTTTTGATGATTACACCTCAAAAATGCCAGAGTATATTGAGAATTGGAAAAAGCTGGAACTGGAATTTGAGGGGATCTATTCTGGATTTTTAGGCTCCAGAGAGCAGATCGACATTGTCCGGGATTTTATCCGGGATTTTAAGACAGACCGGACGCTGGTTATTGTAGATCGGAAG
>CAJUOF010000316.1 GCA_910587905.1 uncultured Lachnospiraceae bacterium | reverse complement strand
TCCGCCCCGGTTCACCTTCACCGGCACACCACCGATGGAGTTGTCCAAAATCTGGAAGAATTTAAGGCCATCGACAGGTTGGTCCACCAGCTCATTCACCATATCCAAAGAGCGGGGACCCTGAACGGAATACATATCCCATTCCCTGGTAATGTCCCGGTACTCCACACGGAACTCCCCCTTATGGGCGTCGTACCAGGGAAGATCCTTTTTGGTATACAGCGTCGACACCCAGAAAACCTCCTCCGCCATGCGGAAAATGACAACATCATCCAGAATCCTAGCCTTCTCGTCCAGCATGGGCGTATATCTGGCACGGCTCACTGCCAGAGAGCTGATTTTCCCCGTGTGGAGATAGTCGAGAAACGCCGCCGCATCCGCCCCCTTCACTTCGATGAGCTGGTGGGTGTAGAGATACCAGCCCGCCGTCTTCCGCACGGCCATATGCTCCGACCGCTTCATTTCGTCATATTTATACACATTTTTATACATGGTTTCTGCCCCTTTCCCTTTCTTCCCAGCCAGGTCAACGGCTGAATTTGTCAATCTTTTTCGCAATCTTGATCCGCATCACGTCTTCCGGCACGCCTTCCGTTTCCTCCCACAGGGCCCATTCTGTGCTGACCAGGGTTTTCACCATGCCGAACCAGAGGGCCTTGTAGGCGTCATCCATGAAATCCACGCCCCGGGTGAAAGCCTTGCGGTTGATGTCATAAACCACTTCCCTCTCGTTAAACGCCTGAATCTCATAAGGACAGAGGAAACTCTGCATCATCACTTCCATATATCCTCCGAGAACTCTCCCGTCATTCATCCCCCGGGGGACTCCCAGCCAGTCATGGAGTCCGTCGATCGCAAAGGACTCCGCAAACATCGCTTTTCCCGCCCCCTCGAAGCAGCAGACGATGACGTTCTGAACAAATTCCTTTGTGAACTTCCCGGCCTTGATCAGCGCATTTAAGGGATTCACCACGTAATCGCTGCCGAGGGCGTAGGTCACGGCGCCGTCCTTGTAATACTCGGCGGAGGTCTTCTCCATGCAGGTCCCGCTGCGGTAGGTATAATCGTACTCCCCCCTCATATGCTGGGGCTCGTCATACATTTCTTCCCTGGGCGTGAATTTGATCTGGTCCTCCGTGGCGATGGGCCCGAAGTTTTCCCAGACCTTCTCACGCTCCGGCATCGGATATTTGGTGCGGTTCTCACAGACCACCCGGCAGTGAAGGTCGCCGCAGCCCTTGGCCTCCACCATGTTGTACTCGCAGTTGTCGCCGCAGCAGCGCCCGATCTCCTCCAGGGAGGCCGTCGAAACCCGGCAGATCTCCGAGCCCATGACATCCCAGGGACAGGCGTCCAGTTCCTTCTCCACCCGGTAGGTGCCAAAATCATTGACCCGCCCCTGCATCAAAAGCCGCTCGTCGCCATTGTCGCCAAAGACCCCCGCCCGGAATCCCCCGTTGTTTTCCGTGCCCGTGAAAAAAGGATGCATGAAATGGTTTGCCAGATGCACGTCCCGGTAGAGAACCCCCGGCGCCGCCTCCATCTTGCTGAATACGTAATTTTTCACCCCCACGTCCGTCTTGCACATCAGCGTGCAGCGCTCGTCGTAGTCCGGAACCAAAATCCGCAGCACCTCCTGGAATACCGCCCCGACCACCCCGTGATGGCGGCATGCATAATGGTACGCATCCCGAAAAGAAATCAGCTTGTTCCACGGCGTCTGGAGCGCCGGATAATCCGGCAGTGCGCCCTTTCCCACCTTGCTGGGAATCCGATCATCAATGTTCTTGCTCATAACGCTTCTCCTTTTTGTTTATTTTAGACATTTTCCAGTTGTAGTCCAAATAGATTTTGTCTAATTTGTTTAAATACTATCAGTCCACCCCATGATCGTAAATCCGTCATTCTAATGGGTTTTCCATACAAAAAAACCCTGCACTTTCCAGTACAGGATTTTTTACGGTCAAAGCAGCCCTTCCAATTCTTTATAATTCCGTTCCGCAAATTCCATATTTTCAGGGGCCCTCGGCCAATTCCCCTCCGGCTGCCCCCGCTTTCCAATCTCCAAAATCCTCAGCAGCATATTGATCAACAGGCGTTCCTCCGGGTCCTTCAGCGACACCCCCAGAAATTTTTCAATTTTGCGGACCCGTTCCAGAAAGGTACTGCGGTGAATGTACAGCCGTTCCGCAGATTTTGCCACATTCATATTGGTGTCCAGATAAACCCGCAGCGTCTCCATGTAATCCGTCTGGGTCGCGGCGTCATAGGCGAGCAGCCTCTTAAAGCCCATGGGAAACAGCAGCTCCTTCGGCAATTCACTGATACAGCCGTAGAGCATATGAGTGAGAATATACTTTTCAAAATAGAAAATGTTTTCCTCCGCATCCACCTCCATGCCGATTCCGATCGCCACCCCCGTCTGCAGGTAATAATACCTGAGCTTGGACAATTCTTTACCGGAAAACGGCACGCTGATGCCCGCAATCATGGCCATGGAAGAAAGCACCTCGTTCATCTTATGGTTCTCTTCCCCTGTCCCTCCCGTCAGACAATTCTCCGGCAGTTCACTCATGATGAGAATCGAATTTTCATATTCAAAAGCCGTACTCTTGGGAAAGCGTTTCTCGATCAGCCGGCAGAAATAAGAGACCGGAAGCTTCTTTTTTGACTGTTCCCTGGGAATCGCCCGGATACAGCGGAACGCCTTGTGCCGCATGGTGCTTTCCACGTGCTGTCTGGCCTGTCCGGACATGGGATACCCCTTTAAAAGAGCCAAAAAAATGTTCCTCGTCACTTCCTTTCCTCCATGGGAAAGGGTGTTGGTCTGGGCCAGCGCCTTCTCCACCTGCGCTGATAAATACTGCGCAATGATATTGTCACTGGTCCGAAAGGGCCTCACAAAGAAATTGACAGAAATATTCCCCACGTAGGTTCCGTCGTCAAAGAGATTTTTGCTGAAGTGAAATGCGTGATTGTATTCCACCAGAAACGGTTTTGTCATGGACATGTCCGTATCCGTCCCCCAGATATTCTGGACAATCAGCTTTTGCCGCATAAAGCTGTTGGCGTCCGGCCTGAAATCCGCAAACTCCTCCCTCTCGTCAATGATCCTGGAATGGCCCTGGATCACATAATCCGTGTCAATCACCACAATGGGATTGCCGAGAATCGGCTCCGAGAGATCCACCATCGCCTGAATGTCGGAGGTGGTCTCCAGAATCTCCCGCAGTCCCTCCTCCCACCGGTCAAATTTGTCATAGATATCCTGAACCGCATTAAAAATCTGAAAAAGATTTGCCTCCTCCAACACGGTCAGACAGACACAGGAACCGGACAAGTATGCCGAGGAGGGCGTCCCCATACAGATCAAGACGACATTGCCGGCAAACACCGGATTTCTGGGGAGCTGGTCCGCCACGGACAGATACACCCGGTTGTCCTGCAGCACATTGCTTTCCCCTGTATAAAACACCGGCCGTTCCAAAGTCAGCCGGTCAATCCCCCTCCCGTATTGTTTCACCGGATAGCTTTCCTCCAAAAAGTCCTTTAAGATACTGCTGTTTAGTTTCACCCTGCATCAACTCCTTGGCCCAAACCGTCAGATTATTATAATTTCTTCCCCGTGTTTTCCTATTAATTGTATCATTTCCTTGTTTTGTTGAATAGATACAAATTGTACGGTTTTTCAGCGGAATTATTAGGCGAAATTGCGGGTTATTTTCTATATTTTTTTGAGACTTCCCCACTCCGGCGCTGAACTGCGCAAAATGAGATCACGTGGAGGTTTACTTGTATCTTTTCCACATCCATGATAAAATCAATTCGATTCCAAATGATACAATTAATAGGAAAGAGGAACCACAAATGAACCAGAACAGGCCCCGCACCTACTCCAACCGCTTCCGCCTCTACTACCTGCTGACCCTCGCCGCCCTCTGCTGCTACGACTCCTACGTCAGCGTCTATCTGGAGCAATACCTGCACCTGAGCGGCTTCCAGATCGGCTGTTTCCTCTCCGTCTCCATGGTGGCCGGCCTGATCATCATGCCCCTCTACGGCGCCATCGGGGACAGGACCGGCAAATACCAACAGATCCTCATGGTCTGCACGGCGGGCACCATCCTGTTTTCTTTCCTGCTCTCCATGCAGACGGGCTTCATCCTCCTGATCGTCATGGGAATCGGCTTCGAACTGAACCGCTGCTCCATCCTGGCCATGGCAGATACCCAGGCCATCTGCTACTGCACCGATTCCGGCAGTCCCTACGGCAGCATCCGCTGCTTCGGCTGCATCGGCTGGATCACCGGGAGCGCCCTCTGTGCTTTTCTGATCCGTCACTTCGGCCTGGACCATGTGTTTTTCCGGTTCTTCATGGCGGCAATGGCCTGCTCTCTGGTCAATAGTTTCTTTCTGCCCAGGCAAAACCGGACATCCAAGGCAGGAACGGAACCTGCCCCCAAAGCAGGAACCGTCTCTGAACAAGATAAAAAAAGGACGCATTCCGGAGACATCGCTTCCTTGTTAAAAAACGGACGCTTTCTGTTCATCATCCTCTTTGCCCTGATGACCGGAGCCCTGGCCGAGGTGGTGACCGCCTACGTGTCCCTTCACATGGTGTCCTCCCTGGGGGCCGCCGAATACCTGGTCAGTGTCTATTCCATCATCGGCTCCGCGCCGGAGATCCTGTTTCTTCTATTACTAAACAAGTACCTGCTGCCAAAGCTGGGCTTCCGCCGCCTCTTCCTCGTCTCGGCGGCCGCCATGAGCCTGCGGATGCTCCTGTTCGCCGTGGTTCTGAACGTCCCGCTGTTTTTCGCAGCCTCCTGCCTGACCTTCCTGACGACGGCCTGCACCACCGGCCTAAACGTCCAGTACATCCGCCAGGTGGTCCCCGAAACCTCCATCGGCTCCGCCGCCTCCATCTATAACGCCGTGTTCATGGGCGGGCGGGCCCTGTTCAGCCTCCTCTTCGGAGGCGTCTACGAAATGTCCGGCAGCCGAACCGTATTTTGGCTCTGCTTCGCCTTTGCCGCCGCCGCCTTCCTGCTGGCCCTCTTCATCCGAAAAATCGACGTCACCATGCCGGCATAAAGGCATGATCAGAAAGGAGTACCCCTTGAGTCTTTTACGTCTGGACAAATTCCTGGCCGACGCCGGTCTCGGCACCAGAAGCCAGGTGAAGCTTCTATTAAAAAAGGGCCTCGTCACCGTCAACGGGGAGGCCGCCAAAAAACCGGAGCAGAAAGTGGATCCTGAAAATGATTTTATTCTCTGTGGGGGGACGTCCCTCTCCCGCCAGGAATTTTATTATTATCTGTTAAACAAGCCCGCCGGGTACGTGTCCGCCACCGAGGACAATACGGCCCCTACGGTGCTCTCCCTCTTAAAGGATGCCCCGGGACGGGAACTGTTCCCCGTGGGAAGGCTGGACAAAGACACGGAGGGACTGCTCCTCGTCACCAACGACGGCCCCCTGGCCCACCGGCTCCTCTCCCCCAGGTATCACGTGGATAAAACCTATCTGGTAAGGGCCGCCGGGATCGTGACCGAGAGCGACCTGTCCTCCCTGGAAAACGGCCTCGACATCGGCGAAAAATCCCCCACCCTCCCGGCGAAAGCAAGGCTTCTCGCTCTGCAATCGGACTCCACTCCAGCCTCTCAAAAAGCAGGCAGCGGACAGGAAACCAGTCTTGTGGAGCTGACCATCCATGAGGGAAAATTCCACCAGGTGAAACGGATGTTCCAGGCCATCGGCCATCCGGTGCTTTATCTGAGGCGGATTTCCATGGGGAATCTTGTTCTGGACGAGGCCCTGGCTCCCGGAGAGTTTCGGGCTCTGACCCCAGAAGAGATCGTCGCCTTGAAAGCACTCTGAAAACCAATGATGCAATGATGGAAAGATTCCACTTTTCGATCATTCTTCACAAAAGATATCCTCCCATATCATCCCCCTTCCCTTTCACCCGTCGCATCGTCATGATGCCTTATCTTTCCTGCTTCCTCTTCACGGCCAGGGCGATGGAAAACTCCGGCGCATAATAGGGGATCAGGCACGCCTGCAGCGCATGGTAGAGATCCGGTTTGCCGGGCCACACGGTTCCGGCCACATGATTTTCCCGGTCAAGCTGGTGGAACCAGGAGCCGTTCTCATGGTCCAGCACAGTCTCGTCCAGGTACTTCATAAACTCCGCGTAATCTGCCCCATACCGCTCATCTCCTGTCACCCGGTACAGGACTGCGGCCGTATTGATGGCCTCGGCCAGGGTCCAGTGCATCCGGTCATGGACCACCGGCTTTCCGTCCCAGTCCGTGGTGTAAACGACCCCCGGCGCTCCGTCCGCATTCCAGCCGTCCGCGATGGCCCTGTGGTACAAATTCTTCGCCGCCTCAATGTAAGGTGCCGCCGCCTCTTTCTCCTCATGGGCGGAAAGGGCCCACTGAGTGATCAGCCTGGACCACTCCAGCCCGTGCCCCGGCGTCGCCCCGTAGGGCTTAAAGGGATCGTCCGGCCGCTCCCTGTTGCAGTCAAGGTCCGGAACCCACTCCTTCGTGTAATGCTCCGGAATTCGCCAGCAGTTCTTCTCCGCCCAGGAAACCACGCTCTTTATGATCCGTCCGGCCCGGACCCGGTAGGTCTCGTCCTCCAAAACATCCGCCGCCGCCAGGAACGCCTCCACCGTGTGCATGTTGGCATTTAAGCCCCGGTAATCGTCCCGGACCGTAAACTCCGTGTTCCAGGTGTCACAGGAGAGGCCTTCCGCCTCATTCCAGAAATAGCGGTCATAGACCTCGATGGCCTCCCCCAGAAGCTCCTTTGCCCCGTCCACGCCGGCCAGCACAGCCGAGGAAGCCCCCAGGATCACAAACGCATGGGCATAGCAGAGCTTTCCGGAAAGGGGAATATCCTCTGCGTCAAGACCTGCATACCAGCCCCCGTTTTCTTTATCCTTCATCTCCCCACGAAGAGCCCGGATGGCGGCTTCCACCAGTTCCTTTCCGCCCTTAAATCCAAGGAACTCTCCGATGGCATAGACATGGGCCATCCGGCAAGTCTCATAGACCTCCCGGTTTTTCTCCTTCCAGGGCGTCCCGTCCTCGTTCAGATAGTAAGCACTTCCCCCCGGCGCGGGAAACCTCCGCCCAAACTCCAGAAGCCTCATGCAGATTTCCTTCAAAAACGCCCGGTTTTCCGCCGTGCCGATCTCGTATTTCTTTGCATTCATATTCTCTTCTCCTTCCCATATTCCCCCGGATACAGGCAGTTGCGAAACCGGAAAGCCTGACGAATATTCCGACAATTATTGTCAGAATATTCCCTGCAGTCCCCTGTTTCGCAACCGCCTGTCACCCCAGATACTTCTTAAGAATCTGCGTCAGCCTGTCCACATCAATGGGCTTCGCCACATGCTCGTTCATGCCGCACTCCAGACAGTGCTTGATATCGTCGGAAAAGGCATCCGCGGTCATAGCGATGATCGGAAGGTCCTTGTCCGGCCGGGTCAGAGCACGGATTCCCTGGGCCGCCTCATAGCCATTCATCACCGGCATACGGATGTCCATCAGGATGATGTCATAATAGCCAAGAGCAGAGTCCTCAAAGAGTTCCACGCAGCCCTTTCCGTTCTCCGCCCGCTCCACCTCAAAACCGGCCTCCGACAGGATATCCTCGGCGATCTCCCAGTTTAAGTCATTGTCCTCCGCCAGGAGGATCCGCTTTCCGACAAACTGTGTCTTCCGCTCCTCCGGCTTTTCTTCCTCCGGCTCCTCTCCGCCTGCAAAATGGCGCAGTCCCAGATAGAGATTGGATTTGAACAGCGGCTTGGAGATAAAGCCCTGGGCTCCCGCCTCCTTAGCCTCGTCCTTGATATCACTCCAGTCATAAGCCGATATGATCAGAATGGGCGTGGCCTCCCCCAGATACCGCCGAATCTCCCGGAGCGTCGCCAGGCCGTCCATGCCGGGCATCTTCCAGTCCAGAAGGGCGATCTCGTAATCGTCCTCCTTCGTATGATGGTTCTTCACCATCTCCACGGCTGTCTCCCCGTCCGTGGCCCACTCCGCCTCGATTCCAATCTCCTTTAACGTGGCGACCGCACTGAGGCACAGATCCTCGTTGTTGTCCACCACCAGCATCTTCCAGGGCGGCAGGACCATATCTTCTTCCCGGACCTCGGCCCGCTCCATATCCAGTATAATGTGGAACTCACTGCCCTTTCCGGGCTCGCTGGCAAGCTCGATGCTGCCCTCCATCACATCCACGATGGACTTGGTGATCGCCATGCCAAGGCCTGTCCCCTCAATCCTTTCCACGTTGGAATTTTTCTCCCTGGAAAAGGTGTCAAAAATATGCTCCTGGAATTCCTGGTCCATGCCGATCCCCGTATCCCTCACCCGGAAATGGCACCGCACGTAAGCCTCTCCCCTGGGGGACGGCTCCTGATCCAGGTACACATTGATATATCCCTGCTCCGGTGTGAACTTGATCGCGTTGGAAAGCAGGTTGATCAGAATTTGGTTCAGGCGGATGCTGTCACAGTGGACCTCCTCCGTCTCGATCCTCTGGATGAAAATGTCAAAGTGCTGGTTTCTGGCCCGAATCTGCGGCTGCACGATGTTCACGATATTGTCCATGGTTTCCCGCAGAGAGATCTGATTGACATTCAGGCTTAAATTTCCGCTCTCGATCTTGGACATGTCAAGCACGTCGTTGATCAATCCCAGGAGATGCTTGCTGGAGAGGGTGATCTTCCGCAGGCAGTCCTGAACCCGGAGCTTGTCGTCGATATTGGTGGTGGCAATGGCCGCCATCCCCACGATGCCGTTCATGGGTGTGCGGATGTCGTGGCTCATGTTGGAGAGGAACTCACTCTTGGCTCTGTTGGCCCGAACCGCCTCCGCCTTGGCCTCGTTCATCTCCTTCATCTGCCTCTGAGACACCCGGTAATACAGGATGAAGATGGTGAGGATCGCAATCATGATAACCGCACAGGCGCCGGTCATCGTATAGACCCGCTGGTCGCCCAGGCTGTTGACAGCGTCGTCCAGCGTGCCGAAGGGCATGACGCTCACCAGATACCAATCCGAAAAAGGCAGAGGGCTGCAGTAAATGTGGTTATGTACTCCGTCCATCATGACCAGGGCCGAATACTCCTTCTGCCCGGCGATGGCCTCCTGCAGTTCCTTTACGTAAGACTCGCCGCTCTTTCCGTTTTCCTGATCGTACTGCTCCCGCATCCGGTCAAAATAACTGTCCCTGTATGCGTCTCCGGTGCGGATCACGTAGCTTCCGTCCGCGTGGATGATATGGGTATACATCAAAGAATTCTCATCCTCCAGCACCAGGGCGTTCTGAAGGTATGTCATGGGAAGCCCCGCCACCAGGGCCGTGCCGGTCTTTCCCGCTTCCGCCATGTCATAGGAGCTGCTGATCCCCATGATGAGCAGCCGCTCCCCGTCCGGGCCGCTGCCGCTGGTCACCATATTTTCCCCTTCCTCCAACACCGACAAAAACCGTTCCTGGTCGATGATCTCCACCGGATCGCCATAGATCACGTCACAGGTCCCGTCCCCCGAATAGAGGGCCAGATAGGTAAACTCACGGACACTGGCGCTGAGGGCCATCTCCTCCCGCATCTCCGGCCCGAACATGACATCCTCCGGGTTTATCCGCTCCGTGATCCCATTGACCTGGGACAGCCTCAGGTCAACGATCGCCGTAAATTTCTGCTGCAATTGCCGGCTCATCTCCGCCATATAGATCGCTCCGATCTCACTGATCGAGGCTTCACTCCGCCTGGACATGGTAAAAGCCGTCCAGGAAAAGACCACGATGCACAGAAAGATCAAACCGATAAAACTGGTTACTAAATATTTTTTTGGCTTCTGAATCATCAACATAACTCCTTCTATAAGCATATTATCAATTTACCATAATTACACCGATTATTCAAGCCGGGTTTCTGTATTTTATCACTGTTCGAAAAGAAAACACTGAAAACTTTCTTATAAAAAACCATTCCGGGATAATGACAGCGCCCGCTTTTTATGATACACTCAAGCAGAGAACTGTCGGGAGGAAGACCTGCATGAACAACCAGAAACCCAGCTACAATCTAATCGGATCCCTGCTGTCCCTGCTCGGCGCCCTGGAACGAGACGGCATCGACGTCTATCAGGCGATCGAAGAGCCGGACCGGTTCCCTGCGCTTTTTGATTCCGAGAAGATCCGCACGGCCTGCGAGATCATCCGCTTCATGGACGAGATGCCCGGCGGCTTCCTCATCTACCGGGCAGACACAGAAGAACGGATCCTCTACGCCAACATCGCCCTGGTGCGCATCTTCCGATGCACCTCCAGAGAAGAATTCCGGGAGCTCACGGGAAATTCGTTCCGGGGAATGGTCCATCCGGAGGATCTGTTTGCCGTGGAGCAGAGCATCGAGGAGCAGATCGCCGCCAGCCAGTACGACCTGGATTACGTCGAGTACCGGATCCGGACCAGGGACGGGCAGATCCGCTGGATCGAGGATTACGGACATTTTGTCCATACCGACTCCGTCGGGGATATTTTTTATGTGTTCCTGGGGGACGCCACGGAAAAGAAACGGGAGAATTTACGGCGCCTGGAGGTGATCGAAGGACTCAGCGCCAATTATGAATCCATCCTCTATGCAGACCTGGACGTTGACAGCATCCTGCCCTACCGTCTGAGCAGCCGGATCCGCCCCTGGTTTGAGGATTCCGGCCATGCCTACCGCTATTCTTCCTATATGGCAGAATATCTGGACTCCTGGGTCGTCCCGGAGGAGCGAAGCATCGTCGCACGGGCCACCGATCCAGACTATATCCGCCAAAAGCTGGCTGAAAGCAAGACCTACTATGTCAATTATCAGATTCTAAGCGGCCGAAGACGGCAGTACATGCAGCTTCGCATCGTGAATGTGGGAAGGACGGGAAGCGTCTCCCAGATCGTCCTGGGCTGCCGGGTGATTGATGACGAAATCAGAAAAGAAATGGAACAGAACCGGATCCTGGAGGAAGCCCTGGGCAACGCTAACTTGGCTATCACCGCCAAAAATGCCTTTCTCTCCAACATGAGCCACGACATGCGCACGCCCCTCAATGCGATCTTCGGCTATGCGGGCCTGGCAAAGCAGAACCTCCATGCCCCCGAAACTGCCCTCTCCTGCCTGAACCGGATCGAGAGTGCCAGCAGGCAGCTCCTGGACCTGATCGAAAAGGTTCTGGAGATCTCCTGGAACGAGGCCAACGACGTTCCCCTCCACGAGACGGAATGCAGCCTTTCCGAACTACTCGAGGAGGTTTACCGCGCCATGCTGCCCCCGGCCTCCGACAAAGACATCGCCTTTTTGGCAGACTCCTCCTGCCTGATCCATGGGGACGTCCTCTGTGACCAGGAAAAACTCCGGCAGATCCTTTTATACCTCACCGACAATGCCATCACCTACACGCCCGGGGGCGGTCATGTCTCCCTGTCCGTCAGGGAGCTGGAAAGCCTGCCCAATGACTACGCCGTCTACCAGTTTATCTCGGAGGATACCGGCATCGGCATCGGAAAAGATTTTCTGGGCCATATTTTTGAGCCCTTTGAGAGGGAAAAAAACACCACCTTCAGCGGCGTCCACGGCTCCGGCCTGGGCCTCACCATCGCCCGGAACATTGTCCGGCAGATGGGCGGAACCATCGACGTGACCAGCAGCGTGGGACAGGGAAGCATGTTCACCGTCACACTCCGCCTCCGCATTCAGAAACAGCCCTCGGCCACTGTACCGGAGCAGGAAGTCACTCTGGAACAGCTCCTTGGCAGGACCCTCCTGTTGGTGGAGGATAACGAGCTCAACATGGAGATCGAGACGGACATCCTGACAGAGCTTGGCTTTCTCATCGAGCCGGCCGAGAACGGACGGATTGCCGTGGAAAAATTAAAAGCCTCCGCGCCGGGAGACTATCTGCTGGTCCTCATGGACATCCAGATGCCGGTCATGGACGGGCGTGAGGCCGCCATGGCCATCCGCAGCCTCCCGGATCCCGCCCTCTCCCGGATCCCCATCATCGCCCTCTCCGCCAATGCCTTTGAGAGCGACAGGAGAAAGTCCATCGAGAGCGGCATGGACGCCCATCTCACCAAGCCACTGGATATCCCGCTGCTTCTGGAGACCGTCCGAAAAACCATTCAGAAGCACCGGGACCAGAAATACCGAGGCCGGCCTCAACGGGATCCGTCCCAATGACGTCAGGAGAGCCGGCAGGCAACCAGTGCCACCGGTTCCCCGATCTCCCTTCCGATCTCCGCCTCCCACTCGGTGAGCCTGCCGATCCATGCCTCGTTCAGGTTCGCGAACGTGTCCTCCTTCGCAAGCTCCGCTGCCACATGCTCCGCGGCGGACTTGCAGGATGCGGGAAGTTCCGTCACATCAGAATGAATCTTTGCCATCACAAATCACTCCTATCTTTATGATCTTCATTTAGGGAAACGCTGATTAAAGCGTTTCCTTAGTATGTGCCGGAACCGCCCAAAACATACACCGTCAAAGGGCGGTGATCTCCACCTGTTTCCCGCTGAAGGCGACTCCATACTTGAAGATTGTCTTCACACCCTTAGCAGTCATCTCCGTATCATACCCGCGATCCTGAATCTGCGCCAAAGCCGTCAGACGTGGGAATGATATCCGTCAATTTTTGCAGAATCTACCTTGTGGTAGACAAACGCAATCTCCCGGTTGGGCAGTGCCACCTCACACATATAATCACCGCCAAACGCAGGATCTGCCCTCTCGGCTTTCAGATAGCCTGCGACCAAAAGAAAGCTGTACACAGAAGAAGGATTCTTTCGAATCTGGGGATAAATGACCCCCGTATCAATATAGGTCAAGAAAGATTCCCCCTGCAGCAAAGCGTTGAGGCGTTCATAGATCTCTTCCCCTGCATACGTCAATACTTCACCGATGATCTCATTGCTGCCGGTCGACTGCCAGAACGCCCTGGGTTGACAGCGATTACTAAAATAATTGATGACGGACCACGGGTTAAATAGTTCCGAATCTCCAAACCGATACCCGTCGTACCAGGCGCAGATTTCCCCATACTTCTCCTCCGCATGGTAATAGCGGGCAATCGCTTCCACCTTCTCCGAGGTAAACCCAAAGTATTCGCTATATCGATGATCCAAAATAGAGTGAACAGCAAGATTATTCAAACCGCTGAAAATACTCTCCTTGGCCACACGGAGAATCCCCGTCAAAAAGCCATAGGAAAGATGCTGTCTCAAACTCTTTGCGATCTGATCATAGGTCTCCCCCCAGGTGTCCCGTTTGACATCCTTAAAGGTGATAAAAATCACCGGGTATTTTCCCTGATAGCCGCGATATTTTTTTCCACAAGCCCAAATCTTTTTATCCCTGAAATAGACAGAGGTATCTTCGTCCGTCTTTTCGAAAAAGGTGCGGATCATATCCATATTCAGGGTCTTGCCAAAACGACGCGGACGGGTAAACAGAGACACCATCGGCCCCTCGTCCAGAAAGTCCTTGATCATCATGGTCTCTTCTTCCACGGCGGAACAAAATCAATCACATTCGGAACAAAGCCGTGCGCCGCTTCCGCGGCATACTCCCTCTGCACGGGGCGCACCATAAGAAAAAAGCCCGCCAGACTCCCGGCAGGCTTTCATCCCTCTCGAAACATACTATGTAACTTCATCCGTAAATCCATCAATCTTTAGATACTCCCACAAGAACTGAGATAGACCTACTCCCCAGGTTCTCCGCGTAGACCCGGTGGAAGCCGGTCACGGTGACGGTGAAATTGTGGGAGAGTGCGCCGGTCCCGGAGACGCCCCGCAGATATCCGTCCGGCTGGTCCAGACCAAAGCCAATCTTAGATGTAAGCGGCGATGGAGTAACGCTCACTCCGATCCTGTCCCCCTTGCTGGCCCAGAAGATCCCGGTCTCATAAATATCTCCTCCGTCCAGACTCCAGGTATAGGAATTCAGACCGCGGGAGTCCAGGTTGACCTCCTCGTCCGTCTCCACAATCCTCAGATCGTCGTCCCGCTCCCTGGTGAACTCCTCCAGCTCCGATTCTCCTGTCTCCGCCAGCCTGCTCATGGACGACTCATAGGCCCTCTCGTAGAGGCTGGTCATCCCCTCCCCTGCCGCCAGCGCGGTGAGGGACGATGCCAGAATAAAACAGACCAGCAGCATGGTCACCGACATCCGCCGAACTCCCTTCTCGTTTCTCCTTTCCTCCTTCAGTCGTTTCATCCGCTTCATCCTCCTGCCGATTTGCCGTTTGCCACTCGCCATCCACATCTGGCTGTAGAGGTTGCTTGCCGCCCTCTTTTCCGCGTACCGAATGACCACGTCGAAATATTCTTTGATATCCCAGCGGCCCTCGGATTCATAGCAGATGTAATAGTCACAGAGGCTGTCGCCCCAGCTATCCACCTGTCTGACCAGAAGATGGGCAAATGGGTTGAACCACTGAATCCGGACGATCCAACAGCAAAACTTCTTCAGGCGCAGGTCTCTGCGCACATGATGCAGGAGCTCGTGCTCCAAAATCACTTCCATTTCCCGTTCATTTTCAATGACCTCCGGAATGTAAATACAGGATTTGAACACACCTGTGATAAAGGGACAGGTGCAGATTGAAAGCTCATAGACCGGAATCTCCTCCGTAATGTGGAGCCGCTCCTTGAGCCTTTGAACCATCTCTTTGGCCTGAGGCCCCGCGGGATTGCTGATTCTCCGCTCCACCCTCCGGATCCTCTGCATCCTGAGATAGCGGATCACCTCCACCACAAAGCCGGCCACCCAAATCAGGGCAAGCCCCCTCACAGTCTCCAGCAAGAGAGGTGTCACCGTCAAAAGGTTTCCCACCTTGCCCTCCACAAAGGCACCCGTCCAGTATACCAACCATGCGAACACCACCGGGATCAGGTGGAAAACAATCACCACGTGCATCAGAGAAGAGATCTGTTTGATCTCCCCACACCGCTCCAGCCCGATGCTCACGACCTTCCAGAGAGCAAAGATCACGCTCCCTGTGAACGTGGTCAAAAAGACCATCGCAAAAAAGCTAAGTAAGATCATCCAAAATTCTCCTGAGATCCTCTGCTTCCTCTTTTGTCAGTCCCTCTGCGCCGTCCAGAGCCATAATCCCGTAGCGGGCCGTACTCTTGTCCCAGAAGCTAGCGAGGCTTTTCACCTGCTCTCTCATAAAGACTTCCTGAGAAAGTA
>CAJUOF010000315.1 GCA_910587905.1 uncultured Lachnospiraceae bacterium | reverse complement strand
TTTTTTAATGATACGGCGACCACCGAGATCTACACTCTTTCCCTACACGACGCTCTTCCGATCTGGTGCAGATGGGCCTTGATCTCCTCCATGATGGCCGGCACGCCGCCCGCATAGTAGAAGACCTTCGCCGGCCACCGTCCAGCCGGGCGGACATCCAGAAGATAATGGGCGCCCCTGTGGAGCCTGTCAAAGGTGTCACCCGTGATCTCGATCCCGAACTCATGGGCCACCGCCGGAATGTGCAGCAGGCAGTTGGTGCTCCCGGAGATCGCCGCATGGACCAGGATTGCGTTCTCAAAGCTTTCCATGGTCACAATGTCGCCGGGGCGCATGTTCGGCATGGTGGCAAGCCGCACCGCCTGCTCGCCGGCCTGTCTCGCAAAAACCAGAAGGTCCGGGCTGGTGGCCGGCATCAGGGCGCTGCCCGGAAGGGCAAGCCCCAGCGCCTCCGCCATGATCTGCATGGTGGAGGCCGTGCCGATGAACGAGCAGGCCCCGCAGCTGGGACAGGCGTTGCATTTCGCCCAGTTTAATTTCTCCTCGTCGATCTCTCCCCTCTGATATCTGGCGCTGTACACGCCAAGCTGCTCCAGCGTCAGCATCTCCGGTCCCGCATTCATGGTGCCCCCCGGCACCACCACGGCAGGGATGTTGACCCTGGCAAGACCCATCAGGTTGGCCGGCATCCCCTTGTCGCAGCTGGCAAGATAAACACCTGCGTCAAAAGGCGTGGCGCCTGCATGAATTTCAATCATGTTGGCGATCATCTCCCTGCTGGCCAGGCTGTAATTGATCCCGTCCGTGCCCTGGCTCTCGCCGTCACAGATATCTGTCGCAAAATACCTGGCCCCGTGGCCTCCGGCCGCCTCGATCCCCTTTCGCACTTCTTCCACAAGGACATCCAGATGTCCGCTTCCCGGATGGCTGTCACCAAAGGTGCTCTCGATCAACACCTGCACTTTTCCCAGATCCTCCGGCTTCCAGCCCGTCCCGATGCGCAACGGGTCAAGTTCAGGCGCCAGTTTTCTCATTTTCTGACTCTCAAGTTCCATAAAAATTCCCTTCCTTTCCTATATTCAATATACCCTTCGGGTCTCCCGCCCCGCAAGCCCTTTTTGAAAAACCGGACAGAAAAGCTTACCCGGTTCTTTTTAGACGAAGAAAGAAATAATCAATGCCACGACAAAGCCCGTGCCGCCGACCAGCGTCTCCATGATAGTCCAGGTCTTGAGGGTCGTCTTCTCATCCAGTCCCACCAGAGATTTCACCAGCCAGAAGCCGGAGTCATTGAAATGGGAGCAGACCGTCGCTCCGCCGGCAACCGCCGCAGTCACGCAGGCCAGATACATGGGCGAGTAGGCAGAGAGGCCAGGCATGGAAGCCACGATGCCCGCCGCCATGGTCATGGCCACCGTGGCGGAGCCCACGCAGATGCGGACAAGAGCCGCCACCAGGAACGCCACCACCACCAGGGGAAGCTTTGCGGAGGATACCGCTTCTCCAATCACGTCGCCGAGGCCGGAATACTGGAGCATGTAGCGGAGCACGCCGCCGCAGGCGGTCACCAGGAGAATCAGGCCGGTAGGCTCCAGGGACTTCGTCATGATCTTCTCCAGCTCTTCCAGGCTGTAGCCATGCCTGGTGCCAAGGAGGAACATGGCCACGAGGGTCGCAATCAAAAGGGCCACGAAGGGCTGCCCCAGGAAGGACAGGACCGGTTCCACACCGGAAAGGGCGGGAATCACGCTTGCCAGAGATTTTAAAACGATCAAAACCAGCGGAATCAGGATAATGCCCACCACCGCACCGAAGCTGGGAAGCTTGGATTCGTCAAAATCCTCCTGATTTGCCACATGTTCCGGAATCGCCACGTCGTACTTCCTTCCGCAGATGCTCCCCCAAACGGGTCCCGCCACGATCATGGCAAAGATTCCGCAGAAAATGCCGACCAGAATGACCCATCCAAGATCGACGCCCAGCATGGTCGCCACCAGCACGGGGCCGGGCGTCGGAGGAATGAAGGCGTGCCCCACGGCCAGTCCTGCCAGCAGCGGCACCACGTAAAACAGAGAAGAACGTTTTGTCCTTTTCGCCAGGGAGAATGCCAGTGGAATCAGAATGATCAGGCCGGCGTCAAAAAATACCGGCATGGCGATCACCAGGCCTGTGATGCCGAGGGCCCATGCCGCCTTCTGGTCGCCGAATTTATTTACCATGGTGACGGCCAGGGTCTGCGCACCGCCGGAGACCTCCAAAATCGCTCCGAACATGGAGCCGAGCCCCACCAAAAGCGCAATGCCTTTCAAGGTGTTTCCAATGCCGTCGTCCACCGCCGTGACGATGTCGCCGAAGGGCATGCCGGCGATCAGGCCGATGACCACGGCCCCGATCAGGATCGAGAGCATGGCGTGAATCTTGAATTTGATAATCAGAACCAGCAAAAGTGCCAGGCCGACAAGGGCCGCAATGACCAGCCTGGTCGGGTCAAGAGTTACAGTTCCTTCCATATATAAGTCCTCCTTCATACTCATTTCTTTTTTAACATCAGACGTCTTATGTTTTGTTGATTTTATTATAGATATTCTCTTGTTTTCCGTCAATACATCTGATGTATTTTATTCCTTTTCTCTTTATTCAACAAAAAAAGAGGGGATTATCGTTCAAATCCCGCTCTCGTTTGTGCATTTTAACGAATCGTTTTCGTTTTTATCTGATGTCTCCGCTTATCCCCTCTCCGCCTCAGCGGATCTTTCATGGTTTGCTTCCAAATCATCCGCTGTCTCCTGCGCCGTCCGCTCCTCCATCAGCTTCCGCAGCATCCGGCGATTATAAGTCAAATGCATAATCATCGCACACCTCGCCCCCACCGGGTCCTCGCTCACGATCGCCTCGGCGATCGCCCGGTGAGTCTCTATGGTCTCCTCCATCAGTTTGCCGTGAGTCAGATTGACAAAGGTGGCCACCGCCGTCTGGATGATCGGCTGCAGAAGCTCCACCACCCGGTTCCGGCTGCATCTGGCAATGCAAGAATGAAATTCCATATCCTTCCAGGTGTGGTTCTTTCCGGCCCGGTAAAGCTCCTCCGTCTCGTCACAGAGCCGTTTCAGCTCTTCCTTTTCCTCCGGCGTGACATACTTGCAGGCCAGGGCCGCAATCTCTGGCTCCAGCATGAGCCGCACCTCAAAAAGCTCCAGGGCCAGCTTGTATTTGTCCGTGAAGCGGGCAAGCCCAAGAGGATCGTCCTCGATGGTGTTTCTGCTGATCACATAAGTGCCGGATCCTCTGCGCACCTCAAGGACTCCCTTCGTCGCCAGGCTTTTCACCGCCTCCCGGATGGTGCTCCTGCCCACGCCGAACCGCTCCGCCAGCTCAAACTCGTTGGGAATCCTCTCCCCGATCTCAATCGGCTCCTGCAGAATATAATTCATCAATCCTTCCTCCACCCGGAAGGCCAGCAGGTTTTTGTTCATCTTCTCAATCTTGTACATATTGCTCTGCACTCCATATTAATATGGTTCTTATTATACGTTTTCATTCCGCTTTCGTCAACAAAGTGCAAAATCTCCTTCCCATATCGGGCGATACCTGCCCGCACTTCTCGTCATGTTCCCCTTCCCCTTATTATGAACATATGTTTTCATTTCTTTCTCATTGTATCGCACTGTGCACAGGCTGTCAACCGCTTTTTTATTTTTTCTGCTTTTTCAGAATATGCATTGACAAACATTTGTTCTTTATTGTATAATCCATTTCACATACTAAATCCATATATTTTCGTGATAAAAAACAGATGTTCCAAAAAATAATGAGGTGACGATTATGATGAACGAGGCAGGTTTAAAAATCAGGACCATAAAGGCCGCCACCCTGTACGGCTTTTCCTGCGGGCTCAGGGATCGGTACGAATGTTCTTATTCCCGATTTCACAAGAGCCTGTTCCGCATTTATTTGCAGAAAAACGGGCTCCAGGTCACGGGAAAGGACTTTACCGGGGACATCGTCTGCCTGGACTTTGACTTCGGTTTTCCCTCCTGCGAAGAGGAGGAGGCGAGGCTCAAAAAGCTTCTGAAAGCAGCCCCGGACGAGGAGACCGCCTCCAGGATTCAGGGCCGCCTGGAGAAGGTCCGCCAGCAAAGGGACTTGTATGTGAAAAAGTCAAAGGACGAGATCCGGAAAGAATTTTACGAGCAGGGCGTCCGTATTCCGGAGAAAAATGCGTCGGGGGAACATGTCTCCGGAGAGCAAAAGCCCGCACGGGACCCTGCCGAAATGCAGGACTCTTACCGCATGCTGTACCGGAACGCCTCCAAGGCCAAGGCGGGACAGGCCATGTTCATCCGGGCCTCCCTCTACGCCAAAGCCTGCGACTGGCTCACCATGGGGCTCGGGAGCAGGATGCCCAGAAAAAACGCCAGGATCGTCGAGCTCTCCGCCTACGCCCCGCTGGTGACCAGCACCATCGTGGATACCCTGCACATTCCCGTCGAGCACATTCTGATCCTTGAGGATCGGGACAGCCTTTTTGAGACTGTTGCGGAGGTGGTGCGGGCCGACGATTCCGAACCGGTGAAGCGATGTCTGGTGGAGCGGTGCCGGACTCAGGTCAAAAACACCCTCTGGGACGGCATGGCCCTGGTGGAGGCGGAGCTGTTCCCGGACTGGGCCGGGGGAATGCTGCTTCTTCGGAACCATTTCTTCAAAGCCTGCGGTTTTAAGGCCCGCATCCGAAAATTTTTCCGGGACTGGTGCGGGACAGAGGGGCAGGATTTCGAAACCTATGAGGTCACGGACATGTTCGGCACGGCCCATAAACTCAGGGACGTCCAGGTCATCACCACCGACAATGCCGCCAAATGGTTAAAATTCACAGACCTGATGGGCGGCTCCCTCCCCGCAGCCTACCGTTACTGGTGTGACCGGGTGCGGGCCGACGGCAGCCTCTTCGGTATCGTGAAGACTGACCACGAGAGCAAGCTGGGGGACGTCCAGCAGATGAGCTACCAGATGATCAACACCCTCCCCTGCACCAAAGAGGACGTGGAGGCGATCGCCGAGACCAGCGTCCGCTATGTGGAGACCTTAAAAAATGACAATGACGCATTTGAGCGTTATCTGCGGCAGAACGCCACCGCCGTCAATCACTACGAAATGCTGGCCGACCTCTACCGGCACAATCCGGACTTTGCCGCCTCCAAATGGTTTAAAACCGAAAAGACCAAGATCCTCAACGGCCACGTGCTCCGGCTGCGGAAAGGGAAGATCACCGTCCCGGGGGACAACCTGACCATCTGCGGAAATCCTTACGCCCTGCTCCTCTACAGCGTCGGGGAGGATTTCACCAAGGATCCCACCTTAAATCACGAGGCGGGCGCCATCCAATGCTTCACGGAGCGTTTTTCGGATCAGGCATATCTGGCCGCCTTCCGCTCCCCCCACAACAGCCCCAACAACCTGATCCTCCTTCACAACCGTTACAGCCGGGACATGCGGGACTATTTCCCTTTCGGCCCCGGCATCGTCGCCGTCAACTGCATCAGAAGCGATATCCAGGACCGGGGAAACGGTCTTGACTTTGACTCCGACTTCTTCTTCGTGACGGACCATCCGTCCATCGTCTCGGCCGCCAAAGTCTGTTATCAGAACTTTCCCACCGTGGTGAACCGGTTAAAGGAGAGCGGAGTCACTTATGAAAACACTCCGGCAGAATATGCCCGCATGGACAACAAATTTGCGAGGTCCCAGCGGGCCATCGGAGAGTCCAGCAACCTGGCCCAGCTCGCCATGACCTACTACTGGACCCATCCGGCCAGGGAGCTTTATGACAACTTCATCATCTTATCGGTGCTGGCGCAGGTCGTCATCGACGGCTGCAAGCGGGAATACGAGATCGACGCTCCGGCAGAGATCGAACGGATCAAGCGGCTGGATTCCATGAATCCCGTGGGGGAGCCTTTGGCAGAGGGGGCCGGAGAAAGCGGCCGCCGGGACTTCCCGGAGTTCATGCTCTACACGAAGGAGATCCCCCTTACCCGGAACGGTGCCGCCCTCCCCGACTCGGAGATCCGCAAGAAAAAGGAGAAACTGAAAAACCGCATCAACCGGGAGCTGGCCTGCCCCATGAACTGGCTGGAGGAATGCCTGGACCGGATCCCCGGTTCCAGACGGGGAAAGACCGTGGACACGGAAGCCTTTTTCGTCAAACTTCCCGGCAAAGCCAACGACCGGCAGATGACCAAGATCCGGGGACTCGTGGAGGAATACGACCGGTACGTAAAGGAAAACCGCTGCTTTTTTGACACGGACGAGGGCATGCTCTCTTTTTCCGAGGAAACGGAACGCTTCCTAAAAGAGATCGGCAGGATCAAGATCAAAAACCCGGTCACCGTCAACCGGCTCATCGAGACCGCCCTGGGCCTGGAGAAGCACACCGGCGGCCGCAGCCGCTATCGGGACGCCACCAAATATACCAGGAAGATGTTGAACCTCCTCTACCGGACCAACAGGGAATTCTTTCTGGAAAGCTTCCTTCCCTCTGCGCAGCAGCCCTAAATTGCGGAATGCATGTTCTGTATTTTTGAAAAATATGTTGATTTTACTTGATTTTTCCAGATAATGTAAAATCCGTTATATGAACAGGAGTTCGAATTTGTCCGTCCGGACTCTCCGTCGCTCCCGGATACGCCGGCATCCGGAAGCGGCGGAGAATTGCAATGGGCGAAGGAGTCCTTCTGTAACAAACCGGGAGGTGACTTCCAATGGCAGAGGAAACAACCATTGCCGCTTACAAACAGAAGGTTTTGACAGACCTTCTCCACAACGAAAACGACGCCTTAAGTTACGCACTCATCGCAGCCATCGACAAGACTTATCTCGAGAACAGAGACGGGCTGATCCATCAAACCATTTTCCCGTATCTTAGGCCGCCGGAACTTTTGACCGAGGAGCCGTGTCTCCTCACCTTTGCCGTCGACATGCCGCAGACAGAATCCAAAAATCCGCTTCTCAAGGATATGACGATCACCTTCCACGTGATCGTCCGTCCGGAGCAGATGCGGCTGTCCTCCGATGCGGCCCTCATGCGAACCGATCACATCGCATCCATCCTCACCGGGATGTTCGGCCGGAATCCCAATTACGGGGCCAGCCCCCTGGAGTACGTTTCCGATCTGGAGAGCGTCCTTCCGGACGGCCGCCCCGCCCGCACCCTGACCTTCCGATGCCGGGAGATCAACCGGCTGTGAAGGAGGGCGGCATGGACGAGCTTGCCCATGTGATCGGGGGCAGGAACTACCGGGTCAGCCGTCATCTGACCGTCTATACTCCCAGGATCCATGAGATCATGGACTTCGGGGAAACGCTCTATTTCCAGGTGCTGAACCTGTTTACAAGAAAGCCCTACGACATCGCCGTGGAGCTTTCCGACAACGGCATCGACTACCAGGAGCTGACGGATTACGACCTGTTCTTTGACGGCGCTTCCCGGATCCCGCCGGAGCTCTCCTGCATTCTGTTCGGGAGGACCGATTTCACGGCCTTCCTGAAATGCGTCCGTGAGGAGGACGGGAGGAAGCTCCTGGTACACCGGGAAGACCCGGACTTCATCATCGACGAGACCGTCTACCGGCAGCTCGTCACCTACCTGCGCCACGTCCACTTTATCAGTGAGCAGGTGGAATACGACGTGGGCAACGCCGCCGCCAAGCGGTTTCTCATCGACCGCATGCGGCGGAAGCGGAAAAAGCTCGCCGGGGAATACCAGAGCGGCAGAGCCGGGAACCGGTCCCCAATTTCCGACATGATCAAATACTGCGTCAACAGTCCCGGTTTTAAATACGACTATGCTTCCGTCATGGAACTTCCCTTAAGCCTGTTGTATGAATCCTACTATTTCATCACCTACGGCAGGGAGCGGGACCACGTGTTGTCCGGCATTTACCACGGAACCATCGACAGCGGCAAAATGAAAAACAAACAAATATGGAACCCGATTCCGGACCTGCACAGATAGGCGGGTCCTGTTACCGGTAATTGCGAAGTTCAAAATTGTACAGAGCGGATTCCGACGATCGAGTCCATCCAAAGCCTGCTGCGCCAAACATTCCAATGAGCCCATAAGCACAGAAAACCCTCGGGCATGGGCCCTCCGGTTTTCCATGGTCTCACCTCCATGGCGCAGAGGGCTTTTCCTGGAATCGATCGTCAGAATCCTCCCCCGTGTATTTCGGCTTCACAATTACCGGGTCAATTTCATTTCGAGAGGAGAAAAACAATGAGTGTAAATTCCAACAAGTATATCGTACAGAACATGGAGCGGATCAGCTTCTTTGACTTGGAGACCGGAGTCTGCCAGTTCGTGGTGGACGACCTCCAGGAGGCGACCATGACCAACGAGCAGGAAACCGTGTACGCCACCGGCAAGAACGGCGTGAAGATCGGTTCTGCCGACCGGAACAAGGCCAGCCGGATCACCGCCACCAACGGTTCCATCGTGGACGGCGTCATGGCCATGCAGGTGGGCTCCGAGATCGTGGAGGGGACGACCATTGTTCCCAGGCATTTCTTCATGCTTGCCACCGCGGACGGAGTGACCGCCGACGTGACGGTGAAACCCGCAGGCGCAGTGGGGAACGAGATCCCTTACATCTATAAGAGAAACGCCGACGGGACGGTCGGCCGCCCCTATCCCATCGCCGCAGAGGCTTCCGACGAAGCCTTCCAGTACGATCCCTCCGCAAAGAAGATCACCCTTCCCACCGGCGCCTTCTCTGCCGGGGAGACGGTCTACACCTTCTATGACATCGAGGTGAAGGACGCCAAGAAGATCAGCAACCGGGAAGACCGGTTCTCCGCCACCGGAATGCTGGTGGCCGACTGCTTCGCCAAGGACATCTGCACGGAGAAAAGCTACTATGCGAAGATCGTCTATCCCAAGGCGAAGGCGGCCGGAAACTTCGACCTGGCCTTCGGCAACGACCCTTCCGTCCAGGGCATGGAATTCGAAGCCCTCTCCGGCGGCTGCGGCTCTTCCGCCACCAAGAGACTCTGGGACTTCATCGTGTTTGACGAGGAGGACGCCGTCGCCCTGTAAGGCGGCGTGACCGGCCATGAAAGCAAATACCATCTGCAAATATTCCAAATGCAGCCTTGGAAAGGACGGCGGCCGGAAACACTATTATAGCTGCTCCTACTGCGCAGCCACGGGAAACTGGAGAACCCTGGCCTGCTGCAGGGAGCACTATGAGCTGTATATCGAGGAGGTGCTGGCCGCCCGGAACGCCGGGGCGGCCCCGGACCTTCTCCCGGAGCGCACCGACCTGACCGCCGAAGAGCTGGCCGACCTGAGGACCTGGCCCGGGGAGGCGCTTCTCGCCCGCACAAAAAAAGAGCTGGGCGGATACGCCGTCCTCCTGGAAACCTGCGGCCTGTCCGAGGTGATCGGGGAGGTCAACCGGGACCTCGACCAGGCCGCAGAGACAAAAACGAAAGGAATGATAACGTGAAACACATCGAAATGATACAGGTATTCCTGTCCGGCGTCCTGGCCTACATCAGCGCAAGGCTGGGCATCCTCTTTCCCGTCCTGCTCCTGTTGATGGGCATGATGGCAGCGGACTACATTACCGGCATGATGGCGGGAAAGTTGGAGGCCGCCGCCCACCCGGACGATCCGTCCTACGGGTGGAACAGCAGAAAAGGCGCCATGGGAATTATCAAAAAGGTGGGATACCTCTGCGTGATCGCCGTGGCCATGACAGCAGATTACGTGATCTTAAATGCCGCCGCTGCCCTGGGTTTTGCGGCGCCGAGAACAGCCGTGTTCGGCCTCATGGTCACCGTCTGGTATCTGCTCAACGAGATGCTGTCCGTCATTGAGAATGCCGGACGCATGGGAGCGCCGGTGCCAAAGTGGCTGGCAGATTCCATCGCCGTATTGAAACACAAAGTAGAAGAAAACGAACAGAAAGGCGGAACTGCAAAATGAAGATCTTACTGGTTTCCGGCCACAGGCCGGGACATAATCCATGCAAGGCGACGGGAGTGGACGAAGGCAGCCTCAACGTCGAGCTAGTCCGCTCCCTCCTGCCCCTCCTGTCCCCCTATGCGCAGGTGGACGTATATCCCTATGAGAGGGACATGTACCAGGACAACAAAAACGGCTGTCTGAAAGTCAGCCTGAAGGATTACCGCTACATCTTCGAGGTCCATTTCAACGCCGGGGGCGGACGGGGAACCAGCGTCCAGCTCCACAGCGCCTACAAGGGCGGCATCTCCGTGGAGCAGGCCGTGGTGGACGGCGTGGCAGCCCTGGGCTTCAAAAAACGGGGCAGCAATGGGATCGTGCGCCGAAATGACCTGCTGAACATGAACACGGCCCTGCGGCTGGGTGTCGACTACGCACTGATCGAAGTCTGTTTCTATGACAGCGCAGCCGACCTGGCCCTCTACCGAAAGAAGCAGAAAGAGACCGCCCGGGCCATCGCAGGGGGAATCATCGACAAATTCGGGCTGAAAGCCGGGGACGCAGGTTCCTCTTCCGGTCAGGCCGAAAGCCGAAACGCCGTCGTCACCGGCTGTTCCTCCCTGAACGTGAGACGCACGCCAAACGGCTCCGTCCTCGGAACGGTGAAGGGGGGATCGGCCCTGAAAATCACCGGGACCGGAAAGGATTCGGACGGGGATGTCTGGTACAAGGTGACGGCCGGCAGCCTGAGCGGATATGTCTGGCCCAAGTATGTGCGGTGAACTTCCACCCAAAAAACCAAGAAGGAGGACACAAACTCATGTTTCAAAAACTACTGCTTTACCGAAAACAAAAGAAGGCCCTGCTGGCAATGTCCCTGGACACGCTGCAGAGCAAGGGCCATGAACAGCTTTGACGGCATGGAAGGCGCCGCCAAGGCCGTCGCCAGGCGGCTGACCGCATTACAAAACGTGGGTGAGAGGTTTGAAAAACGCCCCTCTCTGTTATCATAGATAAATGCCCACTGCAGTCCGGTGGCAACACGGAACGAGCCTGTGTCAAAATGGGGACGCAGCGCAAGGGACTGCACAGAAAACAACCGAAACTGGCATGCGTAAGAAGCATGCTGCGTCT
>CAJUOF010000314.1 GCA_910587905.1 uncultured Lachnospiraceae bacterium | reverse complement strand
CTGGAGTTCAGACGTGTGCTCTTCCGATCTGTAAAAAGCCCCAAACACATCAGGGAAATTGGTTGCCGTCTTTATATATACGCCGGAAGCCCGCTTCGACGTCTTCGGCCTCGCAAACCGAAGGGCGTCCAACATTTTGCATTCCGCCCCCCGTCTCAAAAATTCTTCTTTGAGAGCCTTTCCGGCGGCATTATGTCCCTGCCCGGTATTGCAGGAAAGAATCAACGCTTTCATAGATATCTACTCCTTCTTAATCAATGAAATCAAACGTGAAGTGAGTCCTCCACAGGTAAAAGTATAACACAAACCGGTCCAAGACAAAAGAGCAGTGTTTGAAATCGTTCACAATCAAAAAGAGCATCAAAGCATATCTGTTTTCCGACTGTGCCTCGATACTCTTTTTGAGTTTAATCTTTCAAAAGTCCCGTCACCCTCCCAGGTACGCCTTCTTCACGCCGGGATCATCTGCGATGTCCTTGGAAAGCCCTTCCATGGAGACCACCCCGTTTTCCAGGACGTAGGCCCTGTGGGAGGTGGCCAGCGCCATATTGGCGTTCTGCTCCACCAGGAGGATGGTCGTCCCCTGTTTGTTGATGGACTCGATCAGATCAAAAATCTGCAGCACGATGTTGGGCGCCAGCCCCAGGGACGGTTCGTCCAAGAGGAGAAGCTCCGGCTCGTTCATCAGGGCCCGGCCGATGGCCAGCATCTGCTGCTCGCCGCCGGAGAGGGTTCCCGCCAACTGGGTCATGCGCTCCTTTAACCGGGGGAACAGCTCGTAGACCCGCTCAAAGCCGGCGCTGATCCTCGCCTTGTCCTTGACGATATAGGCGCCGAGCCTTAAATTTTCCTCCACCGTCAGGGCCGGGAACACCTCACGTCCCTCCGGGGAAATGCTGATTCCCGCTTTGACGATCGTGGCCGACGGGACATTGGTGATGTCCTTGTCCTTGAAGGTAATCGTCCCCTGCTTACTGTGGACCGTCCCGATGACCGTGTCGATCAGGGTTGATTTCCCGGCGCCGTTGCTTCCGATGAGGGCGATGATTTCCCCCTGCTTCACCTCCAGGCTTACCCCTTTGAGGGCATGTACGTTTCCGTAATAGGTATGTAGATCATTAATCTTCAGCATTCTTCTTTACACCTCCCAGATAAGCCTCGATGACTCTCGGATTGTTGGCAATCTCTTCCGGCAGCCCCTCCGCAATGGGCTTCCCGTGGTCAATCACGTAGATCCGGTCAGAAATATTCATAACCACGCTCATGTCATGCTCGATCAGGATAACCGTGTACCCCTGTCCTTTAAGTCCCCGGATAAATTCCAGAAGCTCCGCCGACTCCTGAGGGTTCATGCCGGCCGCCGGCTCGTCGAGAAGGATCAGCTTCGCGTCCGTGGCGATGGCCCTGGCGATCTCCAGCTTTCTCTGATCGCCGTAGGGAAGGTTGCTGGCATAGTCGTCCCTGCGGTCGTCCAGGCCGATGGACTTTAAGATCCGGATGGCCTTCACGGTCTTCTCATCCTCGATCTTCCTGTACTTCGGCGTGCGGAAGGTGCTGTCAAAGAGACTGTAGCCGGTGCGGATATGAGTTCCCACCAATACGTTTTCCACCACCCGCATGTCGTCAAAAAGGCGAATGTTCTGGAAGGTTCTGGAGATTCCTGCCTCCACGATCCTCTGGGGCTTCTGATTGTGGATCGGCTTCCCGTCAAACACGATCTCGCCCTCGTCGATCTTATAGACACCGGTCAGCATGTTGAAAATAGTCGTCTTCCCGGCGCCGTTGGGGCCGATGATGCTGACGATCTCCCCCTGCTCCACGTGAAAGCTTACGTTATCCACGGCAACGATGCCGCCGAAGCGCTTTGTAATATTCTTTACATCCAAGTATGCCATGTCTTATCCCTCCACTTCCTTCTTCACCCGCTTAGACAGCTTGTAGGGCACCTGTGATTTCCAGCCGAGGATGCCCTGGGGGCGGAATCTCATCATCAGTACCAGGATCACGCCATAGACCACGAACCGGTAATCCATAAGGGCTCTGGAGAGCTCGGGGAACACGATCAGGATCAGGGAACCGAGGAAAATACCCCTGGTCGTGCCCATGCCGCCGAGGATGACAATGGAAAGGATGGTCGTCGACGTGTCAAAGGTGAAGGAGTTGGGATCAATATATCCCATGGTCGTCGCATAGTATCCGCCGGCCACCGCACAGATCACGCCGGAGAGGACGAAGGCCAGCACCTTGTAGTAGGTCACATTGATCCCCATCATCACGGCCGCCGTTTCGTCCGTCTTGATGGCCAGGAAGGCCCGGCCCGTCTTGGACTTCACCACGACGATGCAGAACAGGGTCACCAGCAGGAGCAGGAACAGCATGATAAAATACAGGCCGTTGTTGGCCAGCGTCATGGAGGTCCCGAATAACGTCGGCTTGGGAATCGGCTTGACGCCCAGGGTTCCGCCGGTCACGCCCTTCCAGTTTTTCAGGATCGTCTTTACAATCTCGCCGAAACCCAGAGTCACGATGGAGAGATAGGAGCCGGAGAGCCGCAGGGTCGGAAGGCCGAGAAGAATCCCGAACAATGCCGCCACAACCGCGGAGAGCAGCAAGGCCAGCCAGAAATTCATCCCCGCCTTTAAAAGCAGGAGGCTGCAGGTGTAGGCCCCGATGGCCACGAAGCCGGCATGCCCCAGGGAAATCAGGCCCACATAACCAACCAGGAGGTTTAACCCCAGGCCGAACATGGCATAGACGCCGATCTTGATCACCAGGTTCATGATGTACTGGCTGGTTCCCAGAAAAGGAAGTGCGATCAAAACGACGGCGCAGATAAGAAGCAGCGGGAGCTTGAATTTTCCCACGTAATATTCTAAATTATAAATAAAAGTTCTTTTCTCTTTCATATGCTTACACCTTCACGATCCCTTTCTTTCCGAACAAACCGTTGGGCTTCACGAGCAGAACGATGATCAGAATCACAAATGCCATGCAGTCCCTCCAGGTGGAACCCAGGAAGGTGGCCGCCATGCTCTCCGAGATGCCGATCACCAAGCCGCCCACGATGGCTCCCGGAAGGCTTCCGATCCCCCCTAAGACCGCCGCTGCGAAGGCCTTCAGACCGGCCATGAAGCCCATGGTCGGATACACTACCTCATAGTAACCGCCGATCAAAACGCCTGCGATCGAGGCGGACACACCCGCAATAAAGAAGGTAAAAGAAATCACGAAGTTTACATTAACCCCCATCATGTTGGCCGCCTTGGAATTCTGCTCCGTCGCACGCATGGCCAGCCCCACCTTGGTCTTCTGGACAATGATCACCAGGATCGCCATCAGCACCAGGGATACCAGGCACATGCAGATCTGCTTGGACGTGACCGTGATGTCGCCGATCTTGAAGGAGCCAAAATCAAACACCGCCGGGAAGCTCTTTCTCTCGCTCCCGAAATAAACCGTAAGAAGGTTCTGGATAATATTGGAAATACCGATGGTCGTAATCAGGGAGGCCACCGGAACAGAACCTTTCTTTCTCAAGGGTTCCAGGGCCGTCTTGTCGATCAGGACGCCGAGAACCCCGGTGAGCAGCAGGCTTAAGATTGCCGCCGGGAGCAGGCCGAACTGAAAACCGACAAACAAAAGGGCCGCATGGGCGCCGAAAGCATAGACGGAGCCATGCGAAAAGTTGACCAGGCGCAAAATACCGAACACCATGGAATAGCCTACCGCGATCAACGCATACGCCATTCCCAGCGTCAGGCCGTTAAATAGTTGTACAATCATCTTTTCCTCCTCTTCCACAGGGTGCATGCCGCAAATCCGTCCCGGCCGTGCAGCCGGTTTCCCCTATGCGCCCCTGTGTAACTAGCCATACGACAAAAGGGAGATGCGCTCTCCCCTTTGCCGAAATTCTTACCTGTTGGGTTTTCTGCCGTCGGAGCCTATTCCATGGGAACAAAGGCGCCGTCTTTCACCGTCATCTTCACGAATTCCTTCTGGACATCGCCGATCTCGTCAAATTTGGTCTCGCCGGTCACGCCGGGATATGTAATCTCGTACAGCTTCTTCATAACGGTCTCGGAATCCGTGGTACCACATTCCTCGATGGCCGTGAGGAGCATGCCGACGGAATCATAGGCCTGAGACGTCAGGGCGCTGGGCGCACCGCCGAATTTCTCAGTGTAGCCGTCCACATAACTCTTGATGGCCGGATCGTCGGAACCGGAGTAGAACAGCACGGGGAAGCACATGCCCTCCACCGCATCGCCGCCCAGCTCCAGAAGCTGCTCGTCGTAAGCGTTGGAGAAACCGATAATCTGGATATCCGGGTTGATCGCCTTGTACTGCTTTGCAACCGGGCCGTCCAGGCTGTACATGCCGACGCAGACGCAAACCTCCGCGCCCGCGTCGTTCAGCTTCGTGATCGCGGGGCTGTAATCGTCGGAACTCTCCTCAACCTCTTCATGGGCAACCATCTCAACGCCGTCCATCTCGGCAAGCAGCTCTTCCACGATTGTGCCGGTGGAGGTTCCCCAGTCGGTCATGATGGAGATCACGCCGATCTTGGTCTTGCCAAGGTCATTGACCGCAATATCCAAAGCAGCGCCCGCCTCGGTCCTGATTACCGTGTTGTTCCTGAAAATGTATTCGCCGATACCGGAGTAATCGGGATGGGAGGAGGAAGGAGAAATCTCAATGATCTTGTTCTCCTGATAGGTGGGAGCCGCCACCATGCACACGCCGGAAGCGAAGTGCCCGATCACGCCGGCCACGTTGCCGTCGCTGGCAATCTTCTGAGCGATGGAAGCCGCCTCCTCGGGAGAATTCTTGTCGTCATACTGAACAATTTCCACGGGACGTCCCAGGCAGCCGCCCTTCGCGTTCCACTCCTCGGCCATCATCGTCGCCGCATTGTAGAAACCTTTGCCGTAATTTTCATTATCGCCGGTCATGGGAGCCGCCACCGCGATATAAATCGGATCTCCGGACGCCTCAGAGCCTCCCTCTGCCTTTGTCTCTCCGGCATCTGCCTTTGTCTCTCCAGCATCTGCCTTTGTCTCTCCGGCATCTGCCTGGGTCTCAGGCGCCTTGCTCTCTTCCTTGTCGGAGCCGCAGCCGGCCAGGGCCGCCATGGAAAGAACCATCGCCATGAGAACTGCCAATACTTTTTTCATGTCCTGCACCTTTGTATGCGTTTCGCATACCCCTTTCTTAATTTGACAGAGTCCTCCGCATTTCCTTTAAGGACTTTGTCTTACCACATTATATCATATCGGCCTGATTTCGCAATAGTATTTCTATTTTTAGTGTTTTTTGTTTATTCCTTCGACTTTTTTCAATAATTTCTGAAAAAAATTGCCGTTGTCATCTGGCAAATTATGGAGTATACTATTGACTAAGTATCCTCTTTGAAACCGCCTGTTGCCTGTGAAAGGAGTCTTCCATGAAAAAATTCAAACAGATCGTCTGCATCCTCGGCGCCCTCTTTTTGGCCGGAATCTACGTCTGCACCCTGGTCTTCTCCATTACGGATCATTCTCAGACGAAATCCTGGCTGAGTGCCTCGATCTATGCCACCTTCGCCATTCCGATCTTCCTGTATGTCATTCTCTTAATGACTAAATTACTCGATAAGCGAAAGAACATCGACTAAAAAATCCCGCATCTGCGGGATTTTTTATAAAAGCTATACTGTCCGTTCCTCCTCAATCAGAAGCTCCACAGCGCGGACCGCCGCACGGACCGCCAGTGTCGTATCGTGGCAATGGGGATCGGAAAGCCCCTTCTTCTTCCGTTCCTGGTTCCAAATAACATTTAACACACAGCCCGCCCGGACGCCAAGGGTCTGAGCCACAATGTACAGGGCCGCGCTCTCCATCTCCGACGCCAGGCAGCCCGCTTTCAGCCACATGTCCCATTTACCCAGAAGTTCCCGCCCGCTGGGCATCCGCTCCGGGTCATGCTGTCCATAAAAGCTATCCTTACACTGAACCACTCCCAGATGAACATTGGCGCCCAAATCCTTCGCGGCCTGGCGGAGCGCCCCTGTCACGTCAAAATCCGCCACCGCCGGAAAGGCGATGTCCACATATTCTTTCGAGGTTCCTTCCATGCGGATGGCGCCGTTGGCAATGACCAGATCCCCGCCCATGACCTTCTCCGCCATGCCGCCGCAGGTTCCCACCCGAATCATCGTCCGAACGCCGGTCTGATAAAGCTCCTCCACACCGATGGCCGTGGAGGGACCGCCCATTCCCGTGGACATGACCAGCACCTTCTCCCCGGAAACCTCACCGACCCAGGTGGTATACTCCCTGTTCTGCCCCAGGAACCTGGCGTTCTCCATGTAAGAAGCAATTTTCTCCACCCGTCCCGGATCTCCCGGAAGAATGGCATACCTGGCTCCGTGGCTGTCATCCAAACCGATATGATACATGTTTTCCATGGCTGTGCCGTCTCCTTTCTAAAAGCTCAAGAAAAATTTACAACTTGATTTCGCCCTCCAATCTTGGTATGATAAAAAAGAACATTTTTCGGCAAAAACCGATTTTTTGGAGGGTACGAACCATGTCCGAACCATTGACCTTGTATAAGCTGATGATTTTATATATGTTGAAACAGGTGAAGTTTCCCCTGTCCGGCTCTCAGGTTTCCGACTTCTTTCTGAATAAGGATTACACCACCTATTTCACGCTCCAGCAGGCTTTAGCCGAACTGGAGGAGTCCCATCTGGTGAAGCTGGAAGCCGGAAGAAAAACCTCCCGCTACGAGATCACCAGGGAGGGGGAGCAGACCTTGTCCTTCTTCGGCAAGCAGATCTCACCTGCGATCATCGAGGACATCGACGCCTACCTGACGGACAACAAAGTCCGCCTCCGCGACGAGGTCAGCCTGATCGCCGATTATGACCGTTCCGCCAATCAGGATTACCTGGTTCACTGCGCCATTCTGGAAGGAAAAGGCCAGCTCCTGGAGATCAACATTTCCGTTCCCGACAAGGAGCAGGCGGAGCATATGTGCAGCCGTTGGACCCAGGAAAGCCAGCCTCTTTATTCCATTATCATGCAGCATCTGATGAAAGACTGATCCTCCTACGGTCTGCCTCCGGCGATCTCCAAAAGCTTTGTCTTCAGTTCATTCTCCAACCGCCCCATCTCAACTTCGGCTTCAGCCCTGGCCCTGCGGCCTTCCGCTTGGATCTGCAGCACCTCATCCAGGGTGGAGATCAGGGTCTCATTGGTCGAACGCAGAGTCTCCATATCCACAATGCCCCGCTCAGATTCTTTTGCCACCTCAGAAGAAGCCGTCTTTAACGCCTCCGCATTTTTCTTGAGCAGCTCATTGGTCATATCGGATACCTTCCGCTGGGCTTCCGCCGCCTGAGCAGAATGGGCCGCACCGAGGGCCAATACCATCTGATTCTTCCAAAGGGGAATCGTATTGACAATGGTAGACTGAATCTTCTCCACCATAACCGTGTCATTGTCCTGCACCAGACGGATCTGAGGTGCCGTCTGCATAGAGATCATCCTGGTAAGCTCCAGATCGTGAAGCTTCTTCTCAAACCGCTTGCAGCGGGCATCCAGATCCCTGGCTGCCTGGGCATCCTCCGGAAGTCCGCTCTGCTCCGCCTTTTGAAGCAGTGCCGGAAGCTCCGTGTGCTCCACCGTATGAAGCTTCTTTTTGCCCGCCAGAATATACATGGACAATTCCTTGAAATACGTGAGGTTCAGCTCATACATTTTGTCCAACATGGCCGCATCTTTAAGAAGCTG
>CAJUOF010000313.1 GCA_910587905.1 uncultured Lachnospiraceae bacterium | reverse complement strand
TACTGAACCTTCCCCTCCATCGGCGGATTCACCAGTTCGATATAAATCCCCTCCAGCCGCTTCGACTCCCCGCTGGTGCCACTCATCTGCCCGTCCTGTCTCCAGCCCTGGTTGCCGTAGGACTGCACGTGGGTCCGGTAGCGGATGCTGGCGTCGGGAACCGTGGGTTTCACGGGATCGGTGGGTTGCGTCGGTGCCGGGTCGGTCGGCTTCGTCGGTTGTGTCGGCACAGGGTCGGTCGGCTTTACCGGATCCGTGGGTTTTTCCACCGTGCCACCATCGGAGGGAAGCACATATTTTTTATGCTCTACGCTCCATGAATTGGAACCACTCTCATAGGCCAAAACTGCCTTTGCCGTATCCCCGACATTGTAAAGATATAAAAACTGAGGAGCTATATTACTCACATGATTCCCAAGCATTCCCCAAGATCCGTCCTGCTTCCGGTAATAGACTTCCGTCTTTGGATCCACGTTATTCGGTTTTGAACTGCCGATGGCCGCATATGGAACGCCATCTTTCATCATGACATTTAATGCAGAGACATTATTTTCCGCCGGAAAAGAAGTTACCTCCTTCATTGATGCCCCGTCATACTGAACCAAAGCGGTCATATTTGATGGCTGAGATTTTTGCATCAAAATATATGACAATCCTGTATCTTTGGAAACCGTCATAGTTATAGCACCAGAATTATCAACCTGAATCATAGAGTTGCTCGGCACCACACTTTTGTCTTTTCCAATTTTCAATGCTTTCAATACATTTCCATCATTGAACGCCCTGTAAACAATATAAATACAATCCTTCCCCTCCTCTGCCTGGACATTCACCGGGTACTCCGCAGAAGCGAGCCCTTCCAAATATTTTTGAAAACTCCTGCCGTCATATTGATAAATGGAAATGCTCCAGTCGCTTCCCTTCTGCACCGTCACAACAGAGAACAGCCCGAAATCTGTCCCCACAACAGAAGCTTCCTGCACATATTCATCCGTCTGACTGCATTCCACGGAGGATGCCTCCCAGCTTCCGTTTTTCAGTTGATAGACCATCTGTTTTTTCAGATCCCTTTGAATGACAGACACAACGGGACTGCCATTTAAGATCGTCATGTCAACCGCAGAGCCTATGGCAGGAGTAGACGAAATAACACCTCCCACCTGAGTCCATGCTCCGTTTTTCAGTGCAGACACCCGAATGCCGCTTCCGACTTCCGCCGCCGCATAGACCGTGCCATCCTGTGCCTGCACCATGGCAAGATGATTCCCGTTCGTGCAGTCCGGCGCTCCGCTTTCGTCGGGAAGCCAGGTGCCTTCCGCCGTGGAAAACTGTACATCAAAAGTTGCCTTTCCGTTTTCGATTTTAATATTATCAATGACAATCCCGGAATTGGAATCATCAGAGTAAACAATGGCTCCATCCGCCTCCTTTTTCGACAGATCTGCGTTGCCGATCTGTCCGGTCTGGAACACAGAATTATACGCCAACGGCGCAGATATTCCCGTCGAATCAGGGATCCGATGGACATAAACGCCCAGATTCTTTGCAAGCGTCGCACCGCTGGCGTTAAAATTGCTCAGGCCCGGCACTGCCGTATTGATTCGGTAAACGATAAGCCCAGTCCCCGGCACCTTGGTCTCATAAAAACTATTTTTTTCGTCAGCCTGTACCCGATACTCTACCACAAAAAACTCCGTTGAGGACTGCGGCGGCTTTAATACGAACGCCTGATTTCCGTTTGCCTCCGTAGCCGGAACCAGAGTCAGCCCATCCCTGTCTTTTGTGACCGTCTCAACCGTCAGCCATCCGGAAAACCGATGCCGCAGATAAGCCAGAGGAAAACTTAACGAATAGCCGGCCGCCATAATGTCCCATCTATATACTGGATTTATCTTCTGAGTACTATCACTGAGGTAAAGATCCGGATAACCAAGACTGTGCAAAAACTCATGGCAGATGATTCCGGGGCCAGTCACATCCAAAGCTGTCGTCGCCCCGATCAGATTATAATCCCAAACCTCATAATTCTGCAGCTTCATACTATACTTGTACTCGCTTTGATGGGATATGGGCCAAGTATCACCACTTGCAACATTCGTATCGTCGACAATAATTGTCAGGTTATCCAGACGCCCCGACGTTTTATAATCCAGTATCTGTCCCTGCAGTGCCGGAAAACTGGTTTTCCCCAATTCGGTCAGCAGATCTTCAATAAGCGTCCGATCTGCCGCTCCAAGCGTCGTTTCCAAGGCCGCATACTCTGCATATGTTTTCGGTAACTGACAGGGAATGATATTCGTTCCATTATCCTGTGGAAGGTAACATTCCACTTGAAACTGTCCATAAGAAATCGCATTTAAATAACCGGAAAGAGACTGTTTTTCCGTATTGAAATCACTGTAATACTTCCTTGCCAGATCTTGATTTGTGGTACCATTTGTGGTACCATTCCCATACTTTGCCTCTTCCTGCATAAATCCTGTGTTTTTATCCTTAAAGGTTACAAACACCACCACGTTTGCAAACTTATCCGCCCGGCTTCCCGCCTGCCTGGCGGCCATCTGCGGAGCAATCATAGCATCTGTTTCTTCTGCTCCCCTGTGATCCTCAGAGTCCGGCTCCGTCACGCCCGGCGTTTCCTGCTCCGGTACGGTATCCCCTGCTGTCACAGTTTCCGCTGCATCCTCCGAACTGACATCCGTTCCGGGCTTTGCCGCCGCTTCCTGCCCGCCCTCGGACTCCGTTCCGGACTCCGACTCCAAGGCGGGCTGCTCCTCCGTCCCCGTCGCCGTCTCCAGGCCGGACTCCTCCACCTCCGCCGCCTCCGATTCCCCGTAAACGGGAAGCGCTCCCGCGAACAGGCCGGAAGCCCCGATCACAAGGGCCAGCATCAGGCACATCATAGATTTCCAAAATTTATTCTTCTTCATTCTTGTCTCCTGGTCGATTTGTGTTGTTTACGAGTTCTTTGACTTTGCGATTTCATAGGGACAACGCCCCCTTCGCCCTCCTTGAAAGCTCCAGATCGATCTTCTTCCGAAGCTCCCCATAACGCTCCGACTCCAGGGCCGGGTCCTCGGAGAGGACCCGCTCCGCCGTCTCCGAAGCTTCCTTTAAAATGTCCGCATCCGTAAAGATGTCCCCGATGGAAAACTCCATCAAACCGCTCTGGCGGATGCCGAACATGTCGCCCGGCCCCCTGAGCTTTAAGTCCTCCGAAGCGATGTAAAAGCCGTCGTTGGACAGATTCAGAATCTCCAGCCGCTTGTTTTTCTCCTCGTCCCCGGAGGTGTTGACGAAAATGCAGTAGGACTGGTGTGCGCCCCTCCCGACCCGGCCCCTGAGCTGGTGAAGGCCGGCGAGACCGAACCGCTCTGCGTTCTCGATCAGGATCACCGTGGCGTTCGGCACGTCCACGCCCACCTCGATCACCGTAGTCGAAACTAACACATGGATCTCATTGGCCGCAAAGGCCGCCATCCGCCGGTCCTTCTCCGCCGCGCTCATCCTGCCGTGAAGGTATTCCACCCGGACGGAAGGCGGGAGCGCTTCCCTGAGAAGCCTTGCGTAATCGACCACGTTCTCCCCCTCCGCTCGCTCGCTCTCCTCCACCAGGGGACAGATCACGTAGGCCTGCCTTCCCGCCGCCACCTCCCGCCCGATGAACTTCCAGGCATTGGGGCGGTAGGAGGTGTCGACCACGCAGTTTTTGATGGGGAGCCTTCTCGCCGGAAGCTCATCCATGACGGAAATGTCCAGATCCCCGTAGAGGATGATGGCCAGGGTCCGGGGAATGGGCGTCGCACTCATGACCAGCACGTGGGGATCACCGCCCTTTTTGGAGAACAGCTCCCGCTGGCGGACGCCGAACCGGTGCTGTTCGTCGGTGACCACCAGCCCCAGGCAGTCGTAGACCACGCTCTTTTGGATCAGCGCATGGGTGCCGATGATGAGGTCCGCCTCGTGGGTGGCGATCTGCTCCCTGACCAGCCGCTTTTCCCTCGCCGTCATGGAGCCGACCAGCAGAACGACCCGGCACTTTACGTTATGCTCCGAAAACAATTTGGTTATCGATTCGAAATGCTGTCTCGCCAGCACCTCCGTGGGCGCCATCATGGCCCCCTGATAACCGCACTCCACGGCGGAGAGGAGGGCCAGGACGGCGACAATGGTCTTCCCGGAGCCCACGTCCCCCTGGACCAGGCGGCTCATCAGGTGCTCCCCGCCCATGTCCTTTAAAATGTCCCCGAGGGTTTCCCGCTGCGCCCCGGTAAGCTCATAGGGAAGCTCCGCCAGAAGCCGCCTGGCCTCCCCGCCCTCCCCCACGGGAAACCCGTTCTCCTTCCTCTCTGCCGCCCCCCGAAGAAGCCTTAAAGAAAGGATGAACAGGAAAAAGTCGTCGAACACCAGCCGCTTCCTGGCGAAGAGAAGCTCCCTTTCATCCGCCGGAAAATGGATGGCCCTGAGGGCGAAATTATATTCCGCCAGCTCCTCCTTCTCCCGCACCCAGTCCGGAAGGTAGTCCTTCTGGGAAGGGAACGCCTCCAGCGCCTTTGCCACCGCCTTGCCGACGGCCTTGTTGCCCAGCCCCGCCGTCAGGTTGTAGACGGGCTGCCTGGTGTGGAGCAGCTTCCGATACTCTTCGAACCCGAGGACCGCCGGCTGTTCCATGACAAAGCCGTAGGAATTCTTCACCACCCGCCCCCGGAAGATGTAGCGTCCTCCCGGCTTCAAGGAATTGGCCAGATAAGGCATGTTGAACCAGGTGGCCTTTAAGGAGCCGGCATCGTCCACCAGGAGGGCCGTCACCACCTTGAACCTCGCCGTGAGCTTCACCTCCGGCCGTTTCCTTATGGTGGCCGCCACCGCATAGACTCCCGGTCTCCCGATCTCCACCGTCTTCACCGGCTCCTCATAGCAGTCGTAATCCCTGGGATAGGCGTGCAGCAGATCCTCCACCGTCCGGATATTCAGTTTTTCAAACAGCGCCGCCGTCTTATCCCCGACGCCCTTGAGGGCAGTGACCGGGTCGGAAAGTCTCATTTCACAATCACCTTTTATATGTAATAATCATACGGAATAATAAGGCCAAAAAGAGGGCTGTGAGTTTCGCAGTCCTCTTTCCAGCCGGTCCCCATGCCGTCCAAACTTCTTTTATTCCACCGAAACGATATAATAATAAATGGGCTGTCCGCCGAAGTGGAGTTCGATATCCACGTCGGGATGGGCCTCCTGGGCCTTTTCAAAGAAGGCCTGGGCCGTCGCCTCGTCCACCTCGCTTCCGTAATAAATGCTGACAAGCTCCGAATCCTCGTCCACCATGGCCGCGAGAAGCTGGAGGGAGGTGGACTCCACTTCCTTTCCTTCCGCCAGAATGGACTTGTCTCCGATGCCCATGATGTCGCCCTGCTTGATCTCGAAGCCGTCTAAGGACGTATCCCGGACCGCATAGGTCACCTGCCCGGTCTTGACCTTCGCCATCTCCTCCGTCATGGCCGCCTTGTTTTCCTCCGCCGAAAGCTCCGGGATGAAGTTGATGATGGCGGTAATGCCCTGGGGCACCGTCTTGGAGGGAATCACCACAATCTCCTTATCCTCGGTCAGGTGCATGGCCTGCTCCGCCGCCAGGATGATGTTCTTGTTGTTCGGGAAAATGTAGATCGTGTCCGCATTTACCTGGTCGATGGCCGTCAGCATGTCCTCGGTGCTGGGATTCATGGTCTGGCCGCCCTCGATGAGGTAATCCACGTTCAGGCCCTTGAAAATCTCATTAAGGCCCTCGCCGATGGAAACGGCGATGAAGCCCACCTCTTTCCTGGGCGCCTCGGCCGCCGCCTTCTTTCTGGCTTCGTCCTCCGCCTTCTGCGCCGCCGCCAGCTTTTCCGCATCCTTGATCAACTTCTCCTGGTGCTCTTCTCTCATGTTGTCGATCTTCATCTTGGAAAGGGAGCCATACGTCAGAGCCCGCTGGATGGCCAGACCGGGATCATTGGTATGTACGTGTACCTTTACCAGATCGTCGTCGGAAACCAGGACAATGGAATCGCCGATGGACTCTAAGAAGGCCTTGAAATCCATCTCCGTCTCTTCCTTATATTCCTTTTCCAGATTGATAATAAATTCCGTACAATAACCGAATGTGATCTCAAAATCATCCGTCTGGGCCGCCGCACTGCCCACAGATACGGAAGGCGCTCCTGCCTCCAGGGAGATTTCCTTTCCCAGATACCCGTCAAGGGCGCCCTTAAGCACCTGCATGAGCCCCTGGCCTCCGGAGTCCACGACGCCCGCCTGCTTGAGCACCGGCAAAAGCTCCGGCGTCTGCAAAAGGACCTGATCTCCGTGCTCAATGACCGCCTGCAGGAAGGCTTCCATATCCTCCGTCTCCTCCGCAAGCTCCTCCGCCTTGTCGGCCATCCCCTTCGCCACCGTGAGAATGGTGCCCTCCTTGGGCTTCATAACCGCCTTGTAGGCCGTCTCCGTGGCCCGCTTAAAGGCCCTGGCAAGCACTTTCGTGTCAATGATCTCCACGGTCTTGATCTCTTTGGTAAAGCCCCTGAAAAGCTGGGATAAGATCACGCCGGAATTTCCCCTGGCGCCCCGGAGGGAACCGCCGGAGATCGCTTTCGCCAGGGACTCCATGGTCGGGTCCGCAAGGGCCTGCACCTCCCTGGCCGCAGACATGATCGTCAGTGTCATATTGGTGCCCGTGTCCCCGTCCGGCACGGGAAACACATTCAGTTCATTGATCCATTCCTTCTTGCTCTCCAGCCCCTGCGCCCCTGCCAGGAACATGGTCTTTAAAAGAGCCGCATCAATTACATTTACTGCCACGACAGCGTTCCTCCTTGATCAACAGTCTATCACCCGGACACCCTCGACGAAGATATTCACCTTCTCCACCTCGATACCCGTGAATTTTTCAACCTTGTATTTCACATTCTCTATGAGATTGTCCGCCACGGCCGAAATCGACACGCCGTAGGATACAATCACATGAAAATTTAAATGAAGCCGGTTCTCCTGCGTTTCCACATGGATGCCATGGGTCAGACTGTCTCTCCGAAGGAGCTTCACCAGGCCGTCCTTCATGCTGACCGCCGCCATGCCGACGATGCCGAAGCATTCCACCGCCACGGTGCCCGCATATTTTGCAATGACGTCCGTATCAATCAAGATTTCGCCCATCATGTTATTAATCCGACATTTCATAAGCTGACCTCCCTTTCCCGAGCGCAGCATACGCACTGCGCCTATCTTAAAGTATTATACCCTGTTTCCGGCAAAAAAGGAACCGAAATTTTTTGAAATTTCCGCCGAAATTTGCTTGCATTTTCCACCAATATCTGATATTATGTTTAATGTTATGGGTCTGGCGGGGACGTTAGCCAGCCAAATCTGTATAAGGAGGTGCTAACATGGCCAAATGTGCAATCTGTGAGAGAGGCGCTCACTTCGGAAAGAAAGTCAGCCATTCCAATAGAAAATCCAACAAGATGTGGAGTTCCAACGTGAAGTCCGTCAGAGTCAAAGTGAACGGCGGCACGAAGAAGATGTACGTGTGTACGTCCTGCCTGAAGTCCGGTTTGGTAGAGCGGGCTTAAAGGATGAGGTGGAATTGCGAAGCATAAAAAGACAATCCGCAGAGGGTTGTCTTTTTTTATGCGCAGCCCCATGCAGAGGAAGTATGCCGCAGAAGCGGCACATGGGGTGCGCGGCGAGTAGGGGAAAAGAACCGCTCCTCCTACTCGATTGCGCATGGGGCAGAAAGGAAGGAGCTGCTATCGCAGCCCGCCCCAGCGCAGGCGAGCAGGGGAAAAGAGCGCTCCCCCTCTGGATTCTTGACAAATCCGTCTACATGGTGTAGTCTATTTATGAGACTACACCATGTAGACAGGAGGCCGTACTTATGGCAGAAATTCAATTGGGGGCCGTGGAGGCCCGTTTTGCGGACATCATCTGGGAGAGAGAGCCGGTAACATCCGCCGAACTTACAAAACTGGCTGCGGCAAAACTCACCTGGAAGCGGACGACGACACACACGGTATTGCGTCGTCTCTGCGATAAGGGTCTCTTTCAAAACAACAGCGGCGTGGTGACTTCTCTCGTGTCCCGGCAAGAGTTCTATGCCCGCCATAGCAAGAAATACGTGGATGAGACCTTTGCGGGTTCGCTCCCCGCTTTCCTTGCCGCATTTACCCGCGAAAAGAAATTGACGGCCGAGGAAATTACCGAGATTCGGGAACTGATTGACAAGGCAGGTGAATGATATGACCGATGTATTTCTGAAAACTCTGAACATGAGCATTGCCGCAAGCTGGCTGATCTTGGTGGTGGCGCTGCTTCGGGTTCTGCTTAAAAAGGCGCCGAAGTGGATTGCCGTTCTTTTGTGGGGCATTGTCGCTCTGCGATTGGTGCTTCCCTTCTCTTTCGAGAGCGCATTGAGCCTGATCCCCAGTGCCAGGACCTTTGACATGCATAACATCCAATACGGGACGCCCGCCATCCGCAGCGGTATCCCCGCCGTCAACCATGCAGTCAATCCCATACTGGGTAAGACCTTTGCGCCGAGTCCGGCCGCCAGTGTCAATCCGCTTTATGTCTGGACGTTCGTGGCGTCGGTGGTCTGGCTCGCCGGTATCGCCGCCATGTTGTCATACGCCGTGATCAGTTACGTGCGGGTACGCCGGAGCGTTGCGGAAAGAGTGCCCTGTGGGGGAAACCTGTTCCTGTGCGACCATGTGAAGTCCCCGTTTATCCTGGGCCTGGCCAGGCCCAAAATCCATCTGCCCTCCGACATGGACGCCAGGGCCATGGGACCGGTCATCGCTCACGAAAAGGCACATCTGGCACGGCGTGATCACTGGTGGAAACCTCTGGGCTTTCTGATTCTGGCCGTCCACTGGTTCAATCCCCTGTGCTGGGCCGCCTATCTGTTGCTTTGCCGTGATATTGAGCTGGCCTGCGACGAGAAGGTGATCCGGCGGATGGACATGGACGGGAGGAAGCAGTATTCCGCCGCTCTGCTGGAGTGCAGTGTCAGACGGCGGCTGATCATGATCTGTCCGCTGGCCTTTGGGGAGATCAGCGTGAAGAAACGGGTGAAGAACGTGCTGAATTACAAGAGACCGGCCTTTTGGATCATGGCCGTGGCCGTCATCGCCTGTGCGGTGGTGACGGTGTGCTTTGCAACGGATCCGAAACAGGACCCTCCCCGGGAGCTGCCGCCGGAAATAGAGGAACTTCGGGCAAAATACCCAGAATACTTTGAACTCGGAACCTTCAAGGGGCTGGAGGTCTATGTCTGGCAAATGGCCGAGAATTACTACCGTTTTGGGCTGATGCAGGGAACCAACCGTGAGAAGACCCTGGAGGAGCTGATGGCGTTGAAAGGCGCCACGGCGGAGGAAATGGCGCTGATTCTGTCTACCTTCGATATCAAGGACGAATACATCTTTGTGATACCATGGCAGCATCCCATGTCCAGTTACATGGTCACGGAGAACATGGCGAGAAATCCGGAATACATCGACAACATTCGCGCCATGCTGGGGCTGGATGGTGTTTCGACGAGTTCTTCTTCTCCATAACTTTTTTCTGGAAGAATATCCATTCTATTCTTCAAGTCGTTTCAAATGCCGTCTTTATACAATCTTAATTTCTTCTCCCTCTGCTTTATGCGCTCTTTAACCCATTTTCTCTATAATGAAAGAAAAGAGTGCAAAGGAGTCCTCCTATGGCCGGTCATTTACATAGAAAAAGGCATTTCACCTCGTTCCAGATCATCATCTTCGGATTCTCGGCCGTGATCCTGATGGGAAGCCTTCTCCTGATGCTTCCGATCTCGTCCCGGACGGGGCAGGTCACGCCTTTTGGCGACGCCCTGTTCACCTCCGCCTCGGCGGTCTGCGTCACCGGACTGGTGGTGCGGGACACGGCCACCTACTGGTCCCTGTTCGGCCAGTCGGTGATCCTCCTGCTGATCCAGGTCGGCGGGCTCGGCGTCGTCACGGTGATCGCCTCATTCTCCCTCCTTTCCGGAAGGAAGATCTCTTTCCTGCAGCGGAATACCATGCGGGAAGCCATCTGTGCTCCGGAGGTGGGCGGTATCGTCCGTCTCACCGGCTTTATCCTCAAAGGCACCTTCGCCGTCGAACTTGCCGGCGCCCTCATCATGATGCCGGTGTTCTGCCGGGATTTCGGCCCCAGGGGGATCTGGATGGCCTGCTTCCATTCCGTGTCCGCCTTCTGCAATGCGGGCTTTGACGTCCTGGGCACGGCGGATGCGCCCTACGCCTCCCTCACGGCTTACGCAAAAAGCCCCGTCGTCAACCTGACCATCATGCTTCTGATCATCGTCGGCGGCATCGGATTTTTGACCTGGGACGACATCCGGACCCACAGGCTCCGCCTGAGGAAATACAAGATGCAGAGCAAGGTCATCCTTGCGACCACGGCGTTTCTGATCCTGCTCCCCGCCCTGTTCTTCTATTTTTCCGAATTTTCGGAGCTTCCCTTCCGGGAACGTCTTTTTGGCTCGCTGTTTCAGTCGGTGACGCCCCGGACGGCCGGGTTCAACACCCTCGACCTTGGCCGGATGAGCAGCGCCGGGCAGGCCGTCATGATCGCCCTGATGCTCGTCGGAGGCTCTCCCGGCTCCACGGCGGGGGGCATGAAGACCACCACCCTGGCCGTGCTCCTGGCCAACGCCCTGGCCGTATTCTGCCGGAAGGAGGACGCACAGTTTTTCGGCCGCAGGATCGAGGGAAACGTCATCCGGAACGCCTCCACGATCTTGATGATGTACATCACCCTTTTTTTCACCGGAGCCCTGATCATCAATGCCGCAGAGGGCCTGCCCTTAAAGGTCTGCCTGTTTGAAACGGCGTCCGCGGCAGGCACCGTCGGGCTGACCCTGGGCATCACGCCGGGTCTCGGCCTCTTATCCAGATGCGTGCTGATCCTTCTGATGTTTTTCGGTCGGGTCGGCGGCCTGACCCTGATCTTTGCGGCCCTCTCCAGAACCAGCAAAAATCTTTCAAGACTCCCCCAGGGACGGATCACCGTGGGATAAACCCGGAGATCCCGGGGGACACTCTCAGATATGAGAAGATAAAGAAAAGGAGATGAAGATGATGAAAGAAAGCCTGTTTCTTCTCTGTGTATTCGGAACATTTACCTTTGGCTATTTCCTCATGGGCCGGCTGGATCTGTTTCTTTCCAAAAACCGGAAGGAACCGGAGCAGTTAAGGAACTGAGCCAATATCGGACTGGCCATGGATTCTTTCCTCCTTCTGTGCTATAGTAGGAGAAAAGCCAATGACCGGAGAAGCGCAGAATGAACGAAAAAGAATCGAGCTACAAGGAAAAAAGAAAAGAATTTATGCGCCCGCTCCTGCCCTCTGTCTGGGATCTGGTCAAAACCTTCCTGATCCTTTCGGGCGCCACCGGGATCGGTCTCGCATTCCGGGAATTCCGTTTTACGGAGGCCAACATCATCACCATCTATCTGCTGGGCGTGCTCTTAACCTCCATCATCACGAAAAATTATGGGTGCAGCGTGATCAGTTCCCTGGTCAGCGTCCTGGTATTCAATTTTTTCTTCACGGAGCCGAGGCTGACCTTCCACGCCTATGAGGCTGGCTACCCGGTCACCTTCGCCATCATGCTGACCGCCTCCCTGATCACCGGCTCCCTGGCCAACAAATTGAAGAAGCACGCCAAGCAGTCGGCCCAGGCCGCCTTCCGGACCAGGATCCTGTTCGATACCAACCGGCTTTTGCAAAAAGCCACCGACGACGAGGACATCATACGGATCACGGCAGGCCAGCTCATGAAGCTTTTGGACCGGGACGTCATCGCCTATTCGGAGAGGGACGGAGTCCTCTCCGGGGGAATCCTGTTCCCCGTAAACGAGGAGACGGACCGGGAGCTTTTTTTTGCGGAGGAGGAGACTGCCGCCGCCAGATGGGTGTTTGAGAACCGGAAGCGGGCCGGCGCCGGTTCCGGCTCCTTCGGTCATGCCAGATGTCTCTATCTCGCCGTCCACACCAACGACAAGGTTTACGGAGTGGTCGGGATCCGCCTGGACGGGCGGCCCCTGGATTCCTTCGAAAACAGTGTGCTCCTCTCCATCCTCGGGGAATGTGCCCTGGCCATCGAGAACAGCCGGAATGCCAGAGAAAAAGAGGAGGCGGCCGTCTTTGCCAGAAACGAACAGCTCCGGGCGAACCTGCTGCGGACGATCTCCCACGATCTGCGCACTCCCCTCACCTCCATCTCGGGCAATGCGGACAACCTGCTCTCCAACTACGAGATGCTGGACGAAGGCATGAGGACGCAGATCTTCACGGACATTTATGAGGATTCCCAGTGGCTCATCAGCCTCGTGGAAAATCTCCTCTCCGTGACCCGCATCGAGGAGGGACGGATGAATTTCAATATGTCCCTGGAGCTGGTGTCGGACGTCGTCGAAGAGGCCCTGCGCCACACCAGGAGGAAGGCCTCCCGTCATGTTTTGTCGGCGGAGGTGAAGGACGACCTGATGCTGGCACAGATGGACGCCAAGCTGATCGTCCAGGTCATCATCAACCTGGTGGACAATGCGGTCAAATACACGCCTCCCGGCTCCTTGATCCGGATCACGGCAGAAAAAAAGGAGGATCTGGCCTCCATAAGCGTCACGGACGACGGCCCCGGCATCCCCGACGACCAGAAGCCCCATATATTTGAAATGTTTTTTACCGGAAACAACACGATCGCAGACAGCCGGAGAAGTCTCGGCCTCGGCCTTCCTCTCTGCCGGTCCATCATCCGGGCCCACGGTGGAGAACTGACCCTGACGGACCGGCTCCCCCACGGCTGCCGCTTTACCTTTACACTGCCCTCAGGAGAGGTGGATATCCATGAATAAGACTCTGATCCTTGTGGTGGAGGACGACGTCCCCATCCGTAATCTCATCACCACGACTTTAAAGACCCACGATTACAGATACCTTGTCGCCCCAAACGGAGCCTGCGCCGTCATGGAAGCGTCCTCCCACAACCCGGACATCGTCCTCCTGGACCTGGGCCTCCCGGACATCGACGGCGTGGAGGTGATCCGGCAGATCCGCACCTGGTCCAACATGCCCATCATCGTGATCAGCGCCAGAAGCGAGGACGGCGACAAGATCGAAGCCCTGGACTGCGGCGCCGACGATTACCTGACCAAGCCCTTTTCCGTGGAAGAACTCCTGGCACGGCTTCGGGCGACGAAACGCCGACTGGCCGTCATGGAATCCACCGCCGCAAGGAACGATTCCGTCTTCACGAACGGCCGGCTGAAGGTGGATTTCGCCGCAGGCTGCGCTTACCTGGGAGAAAACGAGCTGCATCTGACGCCTATCGAGTACCGGCTTCTCTGCCTGATGGCCAGGAATGTGGGAAAGGTTCTGACCCACACCTACATCACCCAGAACATATGGGGAAGCAGCTGGAAGGGCGACGTGGCCTCCCTCCGGGTATTCATGGCGACCCTGCGGAAAAAACTGGAGGCGGAACCGGATTCTCCCCAGTACATCCAGACCCATATCGGTGTCGGTTACCGGATGCTGAGGGTAGAATAGGGGCTCCGCCTCAATTGTGGATTTATGAATATTTCCACTTATAATAGCATCTCGATATTTGTTATATACTCTTTTCCGGACTCATCCAAATTTTCGTATTCAGCAAGAAGAGCCTTAAATTCCGGCAAAGCTTCTGACGTAACATCCACACAGGTACTTTCGATCCGCCGGTCTAAATCTTCGTATGTCAAAATATCATACCGCTCATTGGCCGCCTCCAGCACATCCTTGTTTTTTACACTTTCTCTGTCTTTTTCACTGAGAGAATCATATTCATTGTTCACTTCCTGGAGTAAAGAATACGAATCTAATGTAATTTCTCCCAACGCATCAATATCTTCTATGACCTTTTTTGCTTCCTTACTGGTACATCCTGTTAACGAAAAAATCAAAACCATCGCGAAGAAAAAAATATACAAGCTTTTCTTTTTGTCCGCTGAAATCATAGACTTCAATCCCCCTTCTTCTTTTGCTCTCTCCCGCTAGCAGCCGCAAAACAGGTAATAGCCCCCTGCGATGGAGGCCGCCATCAGGCAGATTGTGAAAAAATTGTTCGGCAGTATCAAATACAACGCCATGCCGATTCCCATCCAGAACAGGCAGAGTCCGATGAGCCGCTTCATCGCTACCTCCCGCAACAAACTTCTATACCATAGTCTATGCGGGATCTGCGACGGGGATTCCACAAGCAGCTATTTCACGGAGTCAAAGACGTCCTCCGGGATCTCCACGTCCTTCTCTTTTCCCTTTTTATCCGATTTGGAAAACTTGCTGATGATGTCGGGAACCATGTCCAGGATCTTGGAAATGCTGTCCTGGCCTTTGACGGTCACCAGCTTGGAATGGCCGTCCTGGATCACCAAGACGGCGCTGGGCGTGATCTTTCCGGTCATGCCGCCGCCGCTGTTGCTCTTATTATCGCTCGAGAAAGCGCCCGCCCCCACACCGAAGGAGACGTCCACCAGCGGAAGGATGATGGTCCCGTCCAGGTGGATGGCGTCTCCCACCACGGTCTTGGTCGTGATAAAACCGTCCATGCCCTTAAAGAGATTCTCCACCGTGTTTTCAAATGTGTTCTTTCCGTTTCCTTTTACATCCGATGCCATATGTTCTCCTCCTTCTCAAAGAACCGGGATCATGCCCGGCCAAGCTGTTCTTTTAATCCGCGTCCCCGCTTTAAGAGCCCGCGGAACTTTTTGTTGAACCACACTCTTATCCCTATTATGAGCAGAGAGAAGGCTCTTATTCTGCCCTTGAAAAAAAGGCTCCCCTCCACATAAAATTTATTTTCAAAGACAGGCGTCACCGAGAGCCGGCTCCCAAGGAGCGGATAGGCGATTCCCAGGGCCATGAGCACCTTTCCCGTGGCCGCCGGATCCTCCAGCCCGAAGCGGACCGCTCCGGAGAGCTTCCTGGGAAAGACATGCTTCAAAAGCCTGCCCGCCTCCCCCTTCACATACCGGAAGGCCTCCCGGTTTTCCTCGGCTTCCAGAAACTCCCGGATCTCCTCCAGCATGCCGAAGATCCGTCTTATTTTCCCGCAGATCTTCTCAAAGAGATCGGAAGAGCACACGT
>CAJUOF010000312.1 GCA_910587905.1 uncultured Lachnospiraceae bacterium | reverse complement strand
GATCAACGGTCCGGACTGTATCTTTGTGGAGAGAGGGGGACGACTGTTTCGAAGCGGAAAACGGTTTTCCTCCAGGGAAAAGCTGGAGGATGTGATTCAGCAGATGGTTTCCAAGGTGAACCGGACCGTCAACGAGGCCAATCCTATTGTAGATGCCAGGCTGGAGGATGGTTCCAGAGTCAACGTGGTGCTGCGGGCGGCTGCGATTGACGGCCCGGCGGTGACCATCCGGAAGTTTGGAAAAACAGGATTCTCTCTGGAACAACTGGTGGATACGGGAATGCTGCCGGAGAAGGAGGCAGAGTTTTTAAAAGAGAGTGTCCGGAAACGGAAAAACATCTTTGTCTCCGGCGGTACGGGAAGTGGAAAAACGACTTTTTTAAACGCCCTTTCCGCGTGGATCCCTTCTGGGGAACGGATTATTACCATTGAGGACTCGGCGGAACTTAAGCTTCAAAATCTGGAAAATCTGGTTCGCCTGGAGGCGAGGCGGTCTGCCGGAGAGGGGGAGCGGGAGATCACCATCAGAGACCTGATCAAGACGGCCCTCAGGATGCGGCCGGACAGAATTATCGTCGGGGAGGTGAGGGACGGCGCCTGCCTGGACATGCTGCAGGCCATGAATACGGGGCACGACGGTTCCATGTCCACGGGCCACGCCCGCTCGGCAAGGGATATGATGGCAAGGCTGGAAACCATGGCAATGATGGGCGGGAATCTTCCGCTGACAGCGATCCGGGAGCAGATCGCCTCGGCCATCGATCTCATGGTGCATCTTGGCAGGAGCCGGGACGGGAGCAGGAGGGTGGAGACAATTTTGGAGGTGCAGGGATTTGACAGAGGCAAAGAGAAGTACAGATTTCGGAACTTGTACGAAAGAAACCGGGAGGCGGGGAATTTTGACGACAATGGTAAAGGCGGAGGGGGCGGCCGGCATGTTTGCCTACCTGTTTTATCGGAGTATTCCGGCATTTTTTCTGATGCAGCCGTTGGCTCTTTGTCTGGCACGAAGCATGAGAAGAAAAGAACTCTGGCAGAGAGAGCAGAGGCTTGCCGGTCAGTTTAAGGATGGACTGCTTGCTCTTGCGGCTTCGCTTCGGGCGGGGCATTCTGCGGAAAATGCATTTCGGGATGCGGCCGAAGAACTTGCCTTTCTCTATGGCGCAGAGGAACGGATCACCTGTGAGTTTAAGCGGGTGACGGTTCAGACGGAGATGAATGTACCATTGGAGCAGGCGGTACGGGAGTTGGCCGACAGGTGCAGACTTTCCGATATCCGGACCTTCTCCGAGGTATTTTCAGCCGCCAGACGAACGGGGGGAGAGCTGGGAAAGGTCATTCTCGATACTGTGCAGACCATTGCCGGGCGGCTGGAGGTGCGGGAGGAGATCGATACCATGCTACGGGGAAAACAATACGAGCAGAAAATCATGCGGGCTGTTCCGCTATTGATCTTAATCTACATGGATTTGACATCACCGGGATTCTTTTCTGTGCTGTATGGGAGTCTTTTGGGGCGGGCAATCATGACAGGCTGTCTGGCCGTCTATCTGGCAGCGCTTTATCTGGCGGAGAAAATTTCAAATATTCAGGTATGAGTGGAAAGGGGAGTTCGGATGGGAAAAGCAGGAATGTGGGCGGTGGACAGATACCGGGACATTCGGAGGCTCTGCGGGAGGGCGCCGGTTCCGGCGGAACGCATTCGCCGAATCCGCAGCCTGTACCCGACGGAAAGGCCGGAGGAGGTTCTGCGAAGACTGGACGGGAGACGGATTTCGCAGATTGGGCTGACTTTTCTGGCCGGCTGTTTCCTCTTTGGGTTTTTCCTCTGGACAGAAAAGAAAGAAGAGCCCCTGTCAACGCTCACCCGCCCGGATTATGGGGAACGGGAGCAGGTGTATGAGCTGGAGGCTCAGAAGGAGAACGGTGTCCGGCTCCCCGTGGAGGTGACTGTGCCGGAGCGGGTGCTTACCGAGGCGGAGGCCGGGAAGCGGATGGAGGAAGCCTACGGGGAAATTTGCCGGAACATGCTGGGACAAAACGAGAGCCTGGATCACGTGGAATGGGATCTGGAGCTTCCGGAGAAGGCCCTTGACGGCACAGTCTCCATAGAATGGACCTCTCGGTCGAAGGCGCTGTTCAATGACTGGGGGGAGCTTATGAAACGGCCAGGACAGCGCTCGCCGGCCGGCGAAACGGGCGTTTATGAGCTTTCCATGGAGTGCAGCGGGTATGAATGTCAATATGAGCTGGAGATCACAGTTTATCCGCCTAAACAGACGGAGGGAGAGGCATTCTTGGAGGCCGTGGAGACAGAGCTGGAACAGAGAGCAGGGGAGGAGGAACAGGGGGAAGCCCTGGAGCTCCCGGACAGTTATGGAGGGGAGAAACTAATCTGGTTTCAGAAAAAAGAGGAAGGAGGGAATGTTTGGATTCTGGCGGTTTGGCCGGCGATCTGCATTCTCCTGCTGCTCCGGGGACAGCAACAGGAAAAAGAGAGGCTTAAGGAGCGGGAACGAGAAATGCTGATGGACTATCCGGAGATGATTTCGAAGTTTACAGTGCTGTTGCAGGCCGGATTGGCGGCCAGAAACGTATGGGAAAGGATGGTGGTGGAATATGAAGGTGAGAAGCAGTCGGGCAAGAAGCCCAGATATACCTACGAGGAGATGACGATCACCTGGAATCAGTTGAAAAACGGCATGTATGAGAGCCGGGCTTACGGGGAATTTGGCAGGAGGTGCGGTCTCCATGCCTACATGAAGTTTGGAGCACTTTTAGAGCAGAATTTGCGCCAGGGGACGACGGGCCTTGCGCTCCGTCTGAAGGAAGAGGCACTCCTCGCCTTCGAGGAACGAAAGAATCTGGCCAGGCGTTTGGGCGAGGAGGCAGAAACAAGGCTGATGCTTCCGATGTTCCTGATGCTGTTTATGGTATTGACGGTCATTATGGTGCCTGCATTTTTGTCCTTCTAGGCCTCACGTTAGGTCCGGAAGGACGGGAAAGGAAAAGGAATGAGAGAGATTTTTAGAGTGGATTATGAAGAGGAAACACCGAATTTTTGGGAAGAGGAGACGGCAGTCGGTGTGGTGGAGATAATATTGATCCTGGTGGTTTTGATTTCGCTGGTGCTGATTTTCAAAAAGCAGCTTACCTCCTTGGTGAAAGGGATTTTCGCCCAGATCAACAGCTCAGCCTCAGACGTCTTTTGAGCAGAAAAGGGCAGTGCGGGGGAAGCATTACGGTTTTTTTCGCCCTGCTTATCACAACGGTCCTTGCCGTGATTTGCACCAGTCTGGAGTCGGCCCGCCATGAAGCCCTCTCTTATTTGACGGCACAGGCCGGTGAATCGGCGCTGGAATCTGTCTTTGCCGGATATTATAAACCTCTGTGGGAGCAGTATCATCTGTTCTTTATGGCGGACGGGCCGGGGCTGGTGCCACAGATGGAGGACCATCTTTCTTACTATGAGGAACCGGGAAAGAACGGAACGGCACAGGGGACGAATCTGTATCCCTTTCGTGTGGAGAGCGTGAGTCTGCGGGAATGTGTCACGGCGGTGGACCATGGAGGGGAAGCATTCCTGCAAGCTGTCGTGGAGGATATGGAGGGCCACGGAATGACAGAGCTTGCGGAGGCAATTTTGGGGCAGGCAGAGCTTGTGACAGAGGCGGAAGCAGTGTCCGGTTACATTGGAAGTCTGTCAGAGTATGAGGAAACCGTCTCCGGTATGGAAGAACGCTATGCGGTCATGGCTGCACAGGGACTCTGGCTGAAAAAGACCTATGAAGCGTTGGAGGAGGCACTGGAGGCGGGAACTTTGACGGAGGAAAACGGCAGGGAGCTTCTCCGTGAGGCGGGGAACCAGGCGGTGGATGCGCTTCGTCAGACGGAAGAATGTTACGGGCAGATCCTTGTGGAGTCAGGAGATCTTAGGGATGCCTTGGAGGGGGAGGAAGTCAGGCTTTTGGAATATAAAGAGGAGGTCAGCCCGTTTTCTTATCAACAGATGGAAGAGGAATTTGAAAATCTGACAGAGTATACGAGGGAAGACGGAAGCCGAAGGGTGCAGGCAGAGCAGGCAAAGACTCTGATGGAGAACTATGCAGGCGCCTTGACTCAGGAGCCTGCCTGGGAGAACGGAACGGTCAGTGAGGAATTCCGGGAAATCGTAGAACATGGTTCGAGAGCCCTGTGTGTCTTTGATGAGGGGAATACTGCAAAGAAACAGAAAAGTGAATTACTGGAGGTGGTGAAAGAATGGAAAGGAGACGGCGTCCTCGGATTGGTTTTGGAGAATACAGAAAACATTTCCGACCGAAGACTGCCGGGAGAGAATCGGCCGTCCAAGATGGTCGGAGAAATATCCGGCGAACAGTTGGATGCTTCCGTTTTGGAAAAGGGCGCAGCCGTTCTCTATGGGGTCAGTCATTTTGGCAGATTTGGGGAGGAAAAGGAAGATACTGCCCTGGCTTATGAGACGGAATATCTCATTGGAGGGCTGGAAAGCGACAAGGAGAACTTGACTCTGGTGGCCGAGCGGCTTCTGGCAGTGCGGGGCGGAATGAATTTTTTGTATCTGCTTACAGACGCGAAGAAGCAGGCGGAGGCGGAGGTTTTAGCAGCGGCACTTGTAGGCTTTACCGGAATTTATCCATTGGTGAAGTTTATGAAGGGGATTCTTTTGGGGGCCTGGGCTTTTGCGGAGGCGGTCAGCGACGTGAGAATCCTTTACAAAGGGGGACAGGTGCCTCTTGTCAAAACCAGGCAGGACTGGAAGCTGTCCCTGGAGGGGGCGGTGAAGGCAGATTCCTATGAAGTCGGAACAGAGAAAGCCGACGGCATATGGGGATATGAAGGGTATCTCTGCATTCTGCTGCTTCTTGGGGACACAAGGTCACAGTGCTTCTGCATGATGGATCTGATCGAGGCAAATCTGCGGAAAAAGGATTCCGGATTTTTTATGGAAAACTGTATTTCCTATGCATTGACGGAGGTTTGTTTCCGGGCGGAGCCGGTGTTTTTTCACATCTCACTGCCGGGAAGTTCCGAGTATCACTTTGAGAAGACAGCCGCATACGGATATTATGACATGCAGGAAAAATAATCACCGAAGGGAGGTGGAGACAGGTGCCCTTTTCCACAAATCGATTTCATGAAACTGAGAAAACTGAAAAAAGACCTCTCCAGGCGCAGCAGAAAGCAGGCTCAAAATCGATCCTATCCTTTGTTCACCCTTTCTATCTTTTCATCAGGAAGAGGGCATCTGCCTCCGCCTCCCGACGAAAAGCCAGGGGGAGCATGAGCGTGGAAGCAGCGCTGATCATGAGCATTTTTCTTCTGGCTGTCAATTTGCTTTTTTATTTTTTTCACTTGATGGAATTTCAGATCGAGCTGCAGTTTGCACTGGAGCAGAAGGTACATGAGGCTGCAGTCAGACAGACAGAGATAATCCCAGGACGTTTACAAGCTTCCGTGAGCCGCGAACTTCTGGGGGAGGGGAGAGGGCTCTCCTTGGGAGGAAAGGGACTTCGACTTGTGCAAAACCCGGGAGAAGAGACGGAATTTCTGGATGTGACGGCAGTCTTTGAAGCCGGTCCCCCGCTTCAAATTTTTGGTCCCATGAACGGAACCTATATCCATAGATGCAGACGTAGGTTTTGGAGTGGACAGGAGTCCATACAGGATGAAGGAGCGGAAGCAGAAAACTCAGAACAGGAGTATGTGTATGTCACCCAGAGTGGGAGCGTTTACCACAGAAGCAGAGCGTGCACTTATCTGAAACCATCGGTGCGTTCCGTTTCTTTTGAGGGTGTATCGGGGCTGAGGAGCAGCGACGGAAGCAAATATGGTCCCTGCGAACGGTGTGTAAAGAACGGTTCTGCATTACAGACCGTATACCTTACGAATTATGGGAATCGGTATCACAGCAGCAAAAACTGCAGCAGCTTAAAGCGGTGGGTTATGAAAATTTCACTGGAAGAAGTCGGAGGAAGACCGCCCTGCAGCAAATGTGGCGGAGGATAAGGAAATGCAAATAAAAGAATTTCGAGAAGGCTGCCTGTTGGTATATCTGATTTTCGGCAGTGTTTGGGATCTCCGTTCTCGACAGCTGCCCAGATGGTTTCTCATGGCGGGGATCCTCTTGGGAACGGCTTTGGAGTTTCTGGAGCGGAGAATCAGCATGAGACTGTTTTGGAATTTGGCACCGGGGCTGGGCCTTTGCCTGCTGAGCCTGGTCGTCCCGGAACAGCTTGGTTTAGGGGACGGATGGATACTCATGGGGGTCGGGGCCCTTGTGGGATGGGCGGAGGGGGTGTTCCTTTTGGAAGGAGGTCTTCTGTTTCTCTTTCCGGTGGCCTTTTTCTGGGCGATTGTCCGAAAAAAGAGGCGGTTGGAGCTTCCCTTTGTTCCGTTTATGCTGGCGGCCTGTCTGTGGAGGTTGGCGGTATTTTGAAGGAGAATGGAGAAAATCAAGCGTGAACCATATCTGAAACGAACAGGGAAGGGAGGTACCGGAGAATGAAAAAAGTCGGGGAGGTCCGGAGAGCGGGAAAAAAACGAAAAAGCTTCAGAGGAAGCTATACCGTGGAGGCGGCCATCCTGATCCCACTGGGCTTTGGATTGGTACTGTTTCTGATCTCATGTGCCTTGTTTTTGCGTGACCAGGTATCCGCCTGTGCCTGGGTTCATGAAACTGTCGTGTGGGAGGGGTTTCAAAAACGGGAGGCGGGAAGCGGAGAGAGTTCCGTACAGGCTCTGGTGACGGAGGCGGAGGAGCTGGTGACAAAGGCAGGAAAAGAGGTGACTGTCACCTGCCGGGGGACGGAACGGTTTCAGCCCTTGTTTGTCAAACAACTCTTTGCTCTTGAGACCATGCATGTGGAGGAGACGGAGCATATGAGACAAGTATATGGGGAAGCTGTGGTTCGTCAGAAAGGATTTTTAGAAGGAGTGTACGAAAGGTGGAAATAGTTTACAAGAGGGAGCGGGGACATAATTATATTCTGTTCCCGGGAACAGGGGACGCCGGAATCCAGACGGAGATGATACGGAGAAACAGGATTCCGGGGATGGCTGATTTTTACACGGAATGGGAAGACAATCAGAGATACTATGGCTACGACATTACCAGGGCAAAGCGGTTGGGGCAGCTCTTGGAGGTACGTCCCTTTACGAGAAAAGAGGCAGAGAGCTTGATTGCAGAGCTGGCCGGGATCCTACAGAACCTGGAATCCTTTCTGCTGGACAGAGATAAGTTGGTATTAAAGCCGGAGCTTCTCCATGTGTATGCAGACAGGCAGGGGTATATCCGTTCAGATGATCAGGGTTTTTTATTCTTTTTTTGTGAGGAACAGGAAGGAAGTTTTCAGGAACATCTGCAGGAGCTGATGCTCTATCTGTTTGAGAAAGCAGACGAGGAGGACCGGGAACTGACGGAGTTGTTGTTTCGCCTATATCGGCTGGCGGGCAGAGGAGAGATGGAGGCAGAGACGCTTTTTGCATGTCTCGGGAATCTTGTGCCGAAGAGGGAGGCACCGGAGAAGCCGTTTAATCGGGTGGCGGAGGAACACATTAAAGATCTATACGGAAATAAAAAGCAGGAAGATGCTTCCAGGGAGAATGACAGCAGAAAGGGGCGGATACGAAAAGGGATTTTTGCGGGAAAGAAGGAAGCACTGACGAAGTTGTTTGGGAAAACTTCCATGGCGGTGGAAGAGATGTGGGATGACCTGGAGCCATCTGGAATTCCGGCGCAGAAAGAAGAATTGGATTTGGGAGAGGCATCCGTGGATCATCCGACGGAAGTGCTTTATGTAGAGGAGATGGAAAGGACTCCATGTTTGATTGAGAAAGAGAGAAAAGAAAAAATCCCGCTGGTGCACTTTCCCTTTTATATTGGCACTCAGCCGGGGATGGATTACTGCCCAGGTTTCCAGGGAATCAGCCGCATTCATTTAAAACTGGAGAAACGAGCGAACGACATCTGGATTACGGATTTGAACTCGACGAACGGGACCGCCCTGAACGGAGAACCTTTAAAACCCAACGAGGAGCGGAGGCTTAAGGCGGGTGATCGGATTTGGCTGGCCGGTCTGGTATATGAGTTTGACAGTGGGACAGAATCGTGGTAAGGTGTCCTCAGAAAAGAGGAATGGATATGAGTCGTTTGGAATTTAGGGGGAATAAACATGTTCCCTACGGTGTGATTGCATTGGTGGCAGCAAATGTTCTGTATTTTTTACTGCTTATGGTGATGGGAGCGGTGGAAAACACCTCGGCCATGATCCGGTGGGGCGCCCTATATATGGAAGCAGGAGAGTTTGTCGGGGGATGGTACCGCATCGTTACTCCCATGTTTATGCATTTTGATATTTATCATTTGGGCAGCAATCTTTTGATGCTGATGGCGGTTGGAGACATCCTGGAAAAGGAGCTTGGAACCGTTCGGGTGGTGTTCGTCTATCTTGTCGGTGGCCTTGCGGGAAATGTGGCAACCGTATTTTGGTGCCGCATGCTGGAGAAGAGCGTCGTGTCTGCGGGAGCATCGGGGGCTGTGTTTGCTCTGGTCGGAGTGCTTTGCTCCAGCGTATTGAAAAAACGGGGCCGCATTCCAGGTATCCGCAGAGAACGAGTATTTATGATGGTGTTTCTGATGCTCTACAGCGGAGCGGCCAACGCCGAAATCAACACGGCGGCTCACATCGGAGGATTTTTAAGTGGTATTTTATGCGGTTGTTTCTTTCCCTAAGTGAGGCGGCTGCGCAGAATTCGGACCGGGCAGGAGCTTGGGAAGAAGAACCGTAAAAACAGTCCCTTTTCCGGGATTGGAGGTTACTGTGAGCTGTCCGGAGTGTGCTTTTATGATTGTCCGGGCGATGGGGAGTCCGAGGCCGGTCCCACCGGATTTTTCTGAGTAGAAGGGCTCAAAAATTTTATTCAATTGTTCCATGGAAAGACCGATACCGGTATCTTTGACCTCTACGGCGACGGCGTCCTGTCCGATGGAGATTCTTTCCTTTTTTGAGGCGTCTCTTATGCGGAGGGAAACCGTACCGGTATCCTCCAGAGCTTCCATGCCGTTTTTGATCAGGTTCGTAAATACGTGTGTCAGTTTTCGATCATCCGCATAAAGAACCATGGGAGTCTGAGGACAAAGGATAATCAGATTTTTATGGATGCCATCGAAAAGTGGCTGGCAGTCACGGCAAATTTCCTGAAGAAGGAAGTTCAGATCGCAGAGCCTTTTGGAGAGAGCAATATTTTGCATGGATCGGAAAGAGGACAGATCCATTAAAAAGGTCTGCATATGCAAAAGATCTGTCCAAAGACTATGCCAGCTTTGGTTGGAGATAATTTCCGGGTGGTCTTGTTCCAAAAAACGGGCCGAGCCGACGAGCAGCGTAAGAGTATTGCGCAGTTCATGAGAAATTGCGGAAAGGGAAGTCTCGATACCGGTTTCCGAACGCTCCAGAAGCGTAGTCAGATTTTTATTTTCTGCACGAAGTCGTTTGATTTCGAGGAGCAATTCATTTACACAATTCTTTTTATGATCCATGATTTTACCGCGCCTTTCAGCAAATATCCCGTTGATTGCTTCCCGCAGGGCAATGAGCCCAGCGAAAGGATTTGATGATACACATAGCAGAGTAGCACTTAAGGTCGGATAAGGCAAATAAAATCGTTCGACAAAAGTAGAAAGAAAACGACACAGAATGTGAAAAAACAATGGAGAAAAGCCGGAAAACAGGAGAAAGAAAGAGGAAGATACAGAAAAAAGAAGAAATGAAAGCAAGAAAATTCTATGTAGATTGATCAGGAGGATGAAAACGATGAATAAAGTGATTTTGATGGGGCGCCTGACTAGAGATCCGGATATCCGATATACACAGGGGGAGGCGGCAATGGCGGTGGCAAGGTATACGCTTGCCGTGGATCGCTACAGAAAAAGCGGAGGGGAACAGCAGGCAGACTTTATTTCCTGCGTTGTTTTCCGAAAAGGGGCGGAATTTGCGGAGAAATACCTTCATCAGGGGATCAAGCTTTTGGTAAGCGGGCATATTCAGACCAGGAGCTATGTCAATAAAGAGGGACAGAAGATTTATACCACGGAGGTCGTGGTTACGGAGCAGGAGTTTGCGGAGAAAAAAGCGGTTTCGTCCCACCTGGGGAGGCCGGAATTGGCAGACGGAGAATTTATGGATTTCCCGGAGGGGATGGATGAGGGTGAGCTTCCATTCCAGTAAAGACGATTCTTTCGAAAACTTTTTGGAAGAATCGTTTACAAATGAACGGGAGGACGGTAAACTGGAGAGGAAGTACGGGAAACTGTCAAAATTGGAAAGGACGGGAGAATAAAGATGAGAGAGGAAACCTGTATTTTTTGTAAGATAGCAAACGGAGACATTCCGGCGGCGACCATTTATGAGGATGAACAGTTCCGGGTTATTTTGGATTTGGGGCCGGCCTCAAAGGGCCATGCGTTGATTTTGCCCAAAAACCATTTTGCAGATCTGTTGGCTTTGGACGAAGAAACCTCCGCCAAGGTGCTTGCACTGGCAGCAAAGATCGGAGCAGCTATGAAAAAGAGTCTTGGCTGTGCGGGGTTTAATCTGGTTCAGAATAACGGCGAGGCAGCAGGGCAGACGGTATTTCATTTCCATATGCATGTGATACCGAGATATGAGGGCGGCCCTAAGATGGTGAGCTGGGAGCCGGGGGCTCCTTCCGGCGAGGAACTGGCGGAGCTTGCAGAAAGTATCAAAAAGGAGCTTGCCTAGTCAGGGAGAAGAAAAGCAGGCGGTTAAAAACCGCCTGCCTCATTCAGAAGTTTCAGGATCGTACCGATGGAATCGGAGGTTTTGCTGGAATCCATGGCTTTTATATAGTCCTGCCTGTGGGTGTGGACCTTCTCGATCAGAGAGAGAAGGGACTGATCAGTCAGATTCTCTTCCTCAAGCACCTCGCTAAAGCCCTGTTTGCGGAAGGACTCCGCATTGAGAAGCTGATCTCCGCGGCTGGCAGCCGCAGATAACGGGATGAGAATATGGGGCTTTTTGAGGGCGAGGATCTCACAGATGGAATTGGCGCCGGCCCTGGAGATCATCAGATCGGAGATGGCGAACAGATCCTTTAACTGTGAACTCACGTACTCAAACTGGACATAGCCTTCCAGATGCGTTAAGGATTCGTCCAGATTCCCTTTGCCACACAGATGGATCACCTGCCAGGTTTTTAATAGCTGTGGCAGGATGTTTCGGACGGCAGTATTGACCCGGACGGAGCCTAAGCTTCCGCCAATCACGAGAAGGACCGGCTTGCCGGAAGAGAGCCCTGTAAACTTAAAGCCGGCCAGAGGAGAGCCATTTAGAAGCTCTCGCCTTATGGGTGAGCCGGTCAGAACGGCCTTCTCTTTTGGAAGATACTTTAAGGTTTCCGGAAAATTGCAGCAGACCTTTCTGGCGGAGGGAATACACAGCTTGTTGGCCAGCCCTGGCGTCATGTCAGATTCGTGGATGATCACCGGAATGCGGCGCTTCTTTGCGGCGAGTACGACGGGAACGGCCACGAAACCGCCTTTGGAGAAGATCACATCCGGCCTTTGCCGTTTCAGAATTTTTCGCGCCTGGGTGTATCCTCTCAGAATGCGAAAGGGATCCGTGAAGTTCTTGAGGCTGAAATAGCGTCTCAGTTTACCGGAGGAAATTCCATCATAGGGGATTCCGGCTTTTTCGATCAGTTCTTTTTCGATTCCGTTTAAAGAGCCGATGTAGCGGATGTCATAGCCCTGTTCCAAAAGTGCGGGGATCAGAGCCAAGTTGGGGGTGACGTGTCCGGCGGTTCCTCCGCCTGTCAATATGATTTTTTTCATGGTCTGCTCCTAAAGTCTAGTGGGTCTCCTGATATTCCTTCAAGGCTTTGGCGAGCTGATCCGGACATGAGGTTCCGCGTCCGGCACAGTCGATGCCGTCGATTCTCCGGATGGCTTCACCGATGTCCATGCCTTCGATCAGTCTGGCGACACCCTGGGTGTTTCCGGCACAGCCGCCGACAAACTGTACGGCTTTGATTTTGCCGTTTTCAACTTCAAAGCGGATTTCACGGCTGCATACGCCGTGGGTTTTATAAGTATTCATGGTGCTGTTACCTCCTTTTAGGAAAGTATAGCACAAAACAGAAGAAAAGAAAATAAAGGGAAAAGAAAGACAGGAGGAAAATGCGATGCTTGGAATCATTGGAGCAATGGAAGAGGAAGTCAATCAGTTAAAGGAAGCCATGGAAGATGTTTCTGTGGAGCGGAGGGCTTCCATGGATTTTTGTAAGGGAATCCTTGGGGGACATCCGGCAGTGGTGGTGCGCAGCGGCATCGGAAAGGTCAATGCGGGGATCTGTGCCCAGATTCTTGCAGATGTTTATCACGTGAAGGCTGTGGTCAACACAGGCATTGCGGGCTCCCTGCGTGCACAGATCGATATTGGGGATATTGTGCTTTCCACAGACACGCTTCAGCATGATGTGGAGGCGGAGGCGTTCGGGTATCCGGCAGGCCAGATTCCCAGGATGGACACGCTGGCATTTATGGCGGATGAGAGGCTGCTTTCCTGTGCGGAGGAATGCTGCCGCAGGGTAAATCCGGACATCAAGACCTTCAGAGGCCGTGTGTTAAGCGGAGACCAGTTTATTGCGGACGGCCAAAAGAAGGAATGGCTGGTGAAAACCTTTGACGGCTGCTGCACGGAGATGGAGGGGGCAGCCATCGGACAGGCGGCTTATCTGAACAACATCCCGTTCCTGATTGTCCGGGCAATTTCCGATAAAGCAGATGGAAGTGCGTCCATGGATTATCCAGAATTTGAGGCGAAGGCCATCTCCCATACGGTTGCTCTCATGAAGGCCATGGCCGAAAGCTTAGAGCTTTAACGTTCCTTGTCCAGTTCCCCTTCAAGTTGAAGGTTCATGGAAATTCCTGTCGGAAAAATACGATCGATTTTCCTTCTCATCCTGCAGTTTTCTGGTATACAATGGGGACAATCTCCGGAAGTGATCAGGACATGCCGGAGCAGAACCGAAAAACCAGAGGCTATCTGGACGAGAAAGGGGAATCGTTATGGTATCAGAATTTTTGGAGACGGGAAACGTGCTTTATCTCATGCTGGCAGTCAGCGCGCTGGGAGTTTTGAGTAAGTTTCTGGTAAACGGAAGATACAGAAAGCTATTGAGGCAATCGCAGAACATGGGAACTGCAAAAGACAAATATCTGAAACAGTGGAAGCTGAAATTTGAAAATACATACCGGGCAGGCGGCGGGATGGAGAACATTCCGGTCTACGTGGAGAAAAATTTGGGGCAGTATCGGTTTTTGGGAATCAGGCTTTCAAAGTTATCACGATTGAATGCATTGGCAGCGGCTCTGGTTTGTCTGGGTGGCCTGACGGCAGCCTTCATGACCTACTGGTATACGGACACCATGGAGATCGTCATTTTGTATGCGGCCTCCGGGATCTTGCTGGGAGGAGCCATGGTTCTATGGGAAGGATTTTGCAATACGCGGGGAAAAAGAGGACGGCTTCTCTTGTATATTCGTGACTATTTCGAGAATACATTGGCCGGACGTCTGGAAACCTTTCAGGCTGCGGCTCCGGCTTTTGAAGGGGGCTTTTCAGGCGGAGCGGAGGACGGAGGCTATGAGGAGGAAGCTTCTTTGGAAGAGCAGATGTCGGAAGGAAGTGAGGATTCGGGCAGCCTTTTTTCCAGGGCAGATATTGCAAATGCATTCTCTGAGGTGAACGCAGTCATAGGAGGAAGACATGGCAGCAGAGAGGAGACGGCTACTGCTACAGAAAGACCGGACGAGCTTCGCAGGCGCGAGGAAGCTGCCGGGAGGGAGCAGGATGCCATATTTTTGCGCAACCGCTTGGAGAAGATCGCCGCAGGCCGGAGGAATGACGGCAAAGAACGGAAGCTGACAGAGGAAGAGGAACGCTTGATTGAGGACATTATTCAGGAATATTTGTATGAATAGCCTTGAGAACCCTTGCGGAACGGGAGGTAATTTTGTATAATATAGTGAATGACAAAGTTACAAAAAGGAGAAGAAGGTATGCAGGTAACATTTGATTACAGTAAGACGGCGCCGTTTATCTCGGAGGATGAGATCAAAAATATGAAAAAACTGGCGCTCGATGCGAAAGAAGTGTTGGTGTCCAGAACAGGCGCGGGAAATGATTTTCTGGGATGGATTGACTTGCCGGTAGATTATGACAAGGAAGAATTCGCAAGAATCAAAAAAGCAGCGGCAAAGATTCAGTCTGACTCGGATGTGCTCTTGGTAATCGGCATCGGCGGTTCCTATTTGGGCGCTAGAGCAGCCATTGAGTTTTTGAAAAACAATTTCTATAATTGTATGTCTAAGGAAGAGAGAAAGACTCCTGAAATCTATTTTGTCGGCAACAATATCAGTACCACCTACATGCATGATCTGATTGCTCTCCTGAAAGGGAAAGACTTCTCGATTAACGTGATTTCGAAGTCTGGGACAACCACGGAGCCCGCGATCGCTTTCCGCATTCTGAAAAAGGTTCTCACGGAGAAATATGGAGCGGAGGAAGCCAAAAAGAGAATTTATGCCACCACGGACAAGGCGAGAGGAGCTTTGAAAACCTTGTCGGATAAGGAGGGCTACGAAACCTTTGTTGTGCCGGACGATGTGGGGGGCCGTTTTTCCGTGCTGACGGCAGTGGGACTTCTTCCGATTGCGGTCAGTGGTGCGGATATTGATCAGTTGATGGCGGGCGCAGCTTCCGGAAGAGAGAGGGCTCTGAACAATGACTTTGAGTCCAATGACGCCCTGCAGTATGCGGCAATCCGGAACATCCTTCTGAGAAAAGGAAAATGCATTGAGATCACAGCCAACTATGAGCCCAGCCTCCATTACGTGGCAGAGTGGTGGAAGCAGCTTTATGGAGAGAGCGAGGGCAAGGATCAGAGAGGAATCTTCCCGGCGGCGGTGGATCTGACGGCAGACCTTCACTCCATGGGTCAGTTTATCCAGGACGGCTCCAGAAACTTGATGGAGACGGTGATCTCGGTGGAGACGCCCGCGGCGGAACTCTTTATTGAGGCGGAGGATGAAGATCTGGATGGGCTCAACTATCTGGCCGGCAAAAACATGGACTTTGTCAATAAGAACGCCATGAACGGAACCATTCTGGCCCACACGGACGGCCAGGTGCCCAACTTGAAGGTTTCCGTTCCGAAGCAGGACGAGTTCTTCCTGGGCGAGCTTTTCTACTTCTATGAGTTTGCCTGCGGTGTCAGCGGCTATATCCTGGGAGTGAATCCGTTCAATCAGCCCGGTGTGGAGAGCTATAAGAAGAATATGTTTGCTCTGCTTGGAAAACCTGGCTATGAGGAGCAGAGGGAAGCGCTTCTCGCTCGGTTATAGATCGTGGTGTCGCCGTCAGGCAGCAGGTGGAAAAGTCTTCCTCCACCCGATTTATTTATATGCCTATGCATGTGATACACCTACACATGAAAGCCCCCGGCGATCGCTGCCGGGGGCTTGATGGTGGCTCAATCTTCTTCGATTACCTGTATTTCTAGAAAATCGAAGTCAATCTGTTCAATAAAATTGTCTGCGGTAAAGCGGCATTTGGAATGTCTCTTGAAGTCCTCTACCGTGGAATCCAGCCAGATGGGTACGCTTAAATCGAAGGCCATGCAGATTTCCTCCAGGGCCTTGAAAATTTTACCGGTGCGGTTAAGGGTCGGGCTGTCATCGCAGATCACAATATCTTTTAAAAGATGGTTGTCATGAAATTCTTTTCCCCAGATGCGAAACATCAGATGGCCTCCCTTCAATCATCCATTTCAGTATATCATGTTCCGGCAGGGTTGGCAACCGGCCGAAATTATGTGGCCTTTCAAAAATTTATCACACAAATGTGATATTATGTAGTATAATAGACAAAACGCGTCCTTCAAGAGTGAAAAATCTGGCTGTTTCGACAAAAGAAAAGTAAGCCGTATACAGGAGGATAATTATGGCGAGGGAGATACGGGACAATGTGGGTTTCCTTAAGGAGGCTAAAGGAGCGCTTGCCGAGTTGGAGGCTGAGAGGGCCAAAAGCTTGCGTTTGCAGTCGGAGGAGAAACGTCTGACACGGACATTGGCGTCGGAGAAAAAGGCGGTTGAGGATGAAATCGCATCAACGGTCCGGAAACGCAAGGATGAGATTACCATGAGCTATGACCGGGAGATCAGCAAGGCTCAGGACAAGCTGAAAAAGGCGAGGATGCGCCGGGAAAAGGCAAAGAATCAGGGAGTGAAAGATCGAATTAACAATGAGACGGCTCAGCTTCGCGAAGAGAACCGTCAGCTAAAACTCCAGAATTCGACCACCTTCCGTCAAAACGGAATCCCGGGGTTCTGTAATACAAAGTTTTATTATGCCTTGTATTTTACAAAAGGGATCAAAGAAATCCTGATTTTTCTTCTGACATTTCTCCTGGGATTTTTGGTGCTGCCGTGTGGAATCTACCTTTTGATTCCCAAACGCGCCCCCTGGCTTCTGATCGTGATCTATGTTGCGGTGATTCTGGTTCTATGCGGTCTTTACATTATCATCAACAATCGGACGAAGGTGAGCCATCTGGAGATCATGCGGGATGCCAGAAAGAATCGGGATATGATCGAGGCCAATAAAAGAAAGATTCGGGTGATTATCAAAGCCATCGAGAAAGATAAGAATGAATCCATCTATAACCTCGGAAAATATGACAAGGAAATCTCTAAAATCGAGACAGAGCTTTCCGAACTGGCGAAACGAAAACAGGAGGCGCTGGGGGTTTTTGAAAATCAGACGAGAGCAACGCTGGAGCAGGAGATCTTTGAAAATAACCGTGTCAAGCTGGAGACGCTTGCCGGTCAGTTGAAGCAGGTGACAGCGGCGAACCGGGAGATGGGGAGCAGCCTTCAAAAAAAGACCATCGCTTTTACAGATGCATACGGACCGTATATCGGCCAGGAGTTTATGAATCAGGACAGACTGGATAAGCTGATCGATATTTTGAATCAGGGTATGGCTTCCAGTCTTACCGAGGCCCAGCAGATTTATAAAAATGTAAAATAGAGGAGTAGAATCCTGCCGGAGCAGGATTCTATTTTCGCTTACAAAGTATTCAAAAACCTGTAAATACAGAGGCGAAAGGGAGAGAAGGTGAAAAAAGTGAGACGTAGAAAGGGACAAGGGAGGGCAGGGAAAATCAGGCGGTGGGTGGCCATGGCCTTTTTGACTCTGATAGTTTGGGGAACGGGGATATGGGTGGCTGGTTCCACAGGCGCGGCAACTTCTGGGATCGGTGATCTCCTGGTGGGGCCGGAGACGGCAGGCACGGAGGGGGTGGAGCCGGAACACATGGATTTGGGAACGGCAGATTTGGACGCCTTGTGGAGCTTTATCCAAAATCGGGAGACGGCCTTTCGGGAGAAACAATCCCAAAAGATGGCGGAGGCCGGGATTCTTACAGAAAACCAGAGTTTTTTGTATGCGGACGGCTTTCAGGATATGTCAAGACAGATTTTAGCGATGACGGCGGTGTGCCGGGACTATACCTTTTACAATCGAATTGTATGTCAGTGGTATGCCGATCATCTGTGGGATGAGACCTACACTTACCAGGTGATTGGAACCAAATATCAGGAGAAGGCGGTGGAACAGCTTTTGCCCATGACGGGGGCGGCGGCCGACTTTCTGGGGCTTTCCGGAGCATCTTTCGCAGACGCTGTGGAGCATGCGGGGAATGTGCTGGACGGCAAATGTAAAGTGGCGGTGGTATTGAAGAATCGTTCGCGGGAGGAGATTTACGACATGGATTCTTATCGTTTTCCGATTCCGGTGGAGTGGGAGGGCTGGGGGTCGGAGAAGCGGGCAGAGTGTGATGCACTGATGGAGCTTGATGATGCGGATTTTCGGAAAGAATTGGAGGCGAGACAGGCGGCGAGCCTGCTTCCCACGCCGGTGCCCTTTTACAAGCAGGGGGCGGCAGAGTGGGGAGCAGAACCCTTCGGAAATGGGACACTTGCCAGTGATGCCTGCTGTCCGACAGCCATTGCCATGGTGCTTTCTTATTTCAAGGGGGAAAGGATCACTCCCTCGGAGGTGGCGAGGCGATATGATCAGGATGCCTACCGGAACAGGGAACAGGGTTCCTATGGGGGAAAGATGTGTGCGGCTGCGGCGGCAGATTACGGTCTTTCGGTGGAGGCAGATACGGCCCCCCTTTCCAGAGAGGAAATTTTGAACGCGCTGGAGGGGGGAGCAAAGATTGTCATGTCTATGAAGCCGGGAGGAGGCGGAGGACGTTATGCGACGGTGTATCATTATGTGACGCTGGCCGGCCTTACGGAGGACGGGAAGGTGATCGTAAATAATCCGGGAATCAGCACGGATGTGACCTACGATGAGATTGAGACCGTCCTGGACAACCAGTCGGGACGCGGATATGGGATCTTTCGGGTGAGGAGATAAGGGCAAAGGAGTGTCTGATGAAAGCAGAGAACGTATCTTGTGCAGAGGACTATATGAAAGAAGCCATCCGGCAGGCAAAAAAGGCGGCGGCCATAGGGGAGGTGCCCATCGGCTGTGTGATTGTCTGTGAGGGCAGGATTGTCGCCCGGGGCTATAACAGGCGAACGACGGATAAGAATACATTGGCCCACGCAGAGCTACAGGCGATCCGGAAGGCCAGCAGGAAGCTGGGGGACTGGAGGCTGGAGGGATGTACCATGTACGTGACGCTGGAGCCCTGCCAGATGTGCGCAGGAGCACTGGTGCAGGCGCGGATGACAGAGGTGGTGATCGGATGCATGAATCCGAAGGCGGGTTGTGCCGGTTCTATTTTGAATTTGTTGGAGATGCCGGAGTTTAACCATCAGGTAAAGGTGGTACGAGGAGTGCTGGAGGAGGAATGCTCCATGCTCCTGAAAACGTTCTTTCAAGATCTCAGGGAGCGCTTGAAAGAAGAAAAGAGAGCAGCGAGAGAGGCGGCAGAGAGAGAAGCGACAGTGGAAGCCGCAGGAGAGGCAGCCGGTTCCGCAGATTAAGCGGGGAACCGGCTGCTTTTTCGCATAGAGGAAGCTTTATCCGCATACATTGGAAGGAGAATGGTCAAGGAGGAAGAAAGGCAATGAAGATGCGGATGGGAGGAAAAAGGAGGAAGAGTGTCTGGATACTTCTTCTTATTCCGGTTTTCCTTTTGGCCGGATGCGGCAAGGGAAGTGGGGGCGGCGAGAAGGAAGCACTGGATTATGAGATCGTTACGGATGCGGAGGTTCCGCCGGAACTCAGAACCATCATCAATGAAAAGAAACAGGCGGAATTTAAGCTGACTTACACCTGTGACGGCTTTCTTTATCTGGTGGTCGGGATGGGGCAGCAGGAGACAGGGGGGTATAGCATTTCCGTCCAGGATCTGTATCTGCAAGGGGGCTCCGTCTGTCTGGAGACACAGTCCATGGGGCCGACGAAGGAAGAGGCAGGAGTCAAAACACCGTCCTATCCCTGTCTGGTGATCAGGCTTCAGTACAGAGAAGAACCGGTGGTATTTTTGTAGGAGGATGAGATGGAACTGACAAGGAAAAGCATACGCATGTGCAGACTGAAGAAAAAGACGGTGTCTCAGATTACCATGGATGACGATTTCATTGTGCCTGATGTGAAGCCGGATATCGAAAAGATTATTTTGGATGACGGAAGCGTGGAAATCGAGGAAGTGAAAAAACTGACAGAGAAAGCGGAGCTTCGGGGAAAGATTTCCTACAAGATCCTTTACCACCCGGCGGAGGGAAGCGGGCTTTGTTCCATGGAAGGAGCCATCCCCTTTGACGAGTATGTGAACATTCCGGAGCTGGAGGAAAAGGATTATCTGCAGGTGGAGGCGGAGATTGAGGATCTGACCATTGAACTGATCCATTCCAGAAAAATCAATGTCAAGGCCATATTGACCTTTAGTCTGAATCTGGAGGGCATCGATGAGCAGCTTGCGGTGACTGCGGTGGCCGACGACGGGCCAGTGGAGACCTTAACGCGCATCATGCGGGCGGCCCAGACAGCAGTTTGCCAGAAGGATACATATCGCCTGAAAGAGGAAATCGAGATTGCAGGTACTCAGCCGGATATTGAGGAGCTTCTCTGGAGCCAGTGCCGTTTGAGGAATGTGCAGATCAAACCCTTGGAGGGGCAGCTTGGGATTCAGGGAATGGTCCATGTGTTTTGCATTTATCGGGGACCGGAGGCCCATATTCCGCCTCAGTGGATAGAAAAGGAGATCCCTTTTTCCGGAACGGTGGAGTTGCCCGATGCGGCAGAAGACATGTATCCGGAGATCACCTCAAAACTGGGACATTGCCAGATTGAGATTCAGCCGGATTTTGACGGGGAGAACAGAAGTCTCTCTCTGGACGTGGTCATGGAAATGGACATCAAGCTGTATCAGGAGGAGACGCTCCAGGTGGTGAGCGATGTCTATTCCCCGGCCAAGGATTTGGAACCGGAATATTTGCCGGCCGAGGTAGAAGAAATTCTTGTAAAGAATAGTTCCAAAACCAGGCTGAATGAGCGGCTGAAAAGCGGAACGGAGGACAATATTCTACAGATTTGCCATGTGGATGGCGTACTTCGGGTGGATGACAAAAAGCCGGTGGAGGGCGGCCTGATGCTGGAGGGCGCTCTGTGCGTGAAGGTGCTTTACATGACCGACAGCGACAGTCATCCGCTTCAGTCCATGAAAGGCGTCATTCCGTTCCAGTACAAGGTGGAGGCCAGGGGAATGGACGAAGGCTGCGCATACCAGTTGGACACGGGATTGGAGCAGCTTGGCGCAACCATGCTTGGCGGCGGAGAGATTGAGGTGAAGGCGTCTATTCTTTTTGACATGCTGGTGCGAAAGCAGTTGGAGGAACAGATCATCACCGGGATCACGGAAACGCCCCTTGATTTGGAATGGATTCAGAAACTGCCGGGAATTGTGGTCTATGTGGCACAACCGGGAGATACGCTCTGGAAAATTGCCAAGAAATTTCACGCCTCCGTGGATTCTTTGCGGCAATGCAATGAACTTGGCGACGACAGCCTGACACCGGGAAAACGGCTTTTGGTCATGAAGCAGGTGGAGGAGGCAGTCTGAGGGGAATGTGAGTGATTTTGAAATTTTCAGTAGACAAAAGGGAAGAAGGTACATAAGATAAAGTATAGAAGGGAAAGCTGTTTTTGACCGGGAAACCAGAGGATGAGGAAAAATCCGGATCACGGTCAGAAAGTCGGAAAATGAGCATCAGACGAAAAACGATTACAGGCTTTTCCAGAGGATTTTTAAAATACCGGGGGCGGTCGTCCGCTCCACGTCTGATGCTTTTATATAAATAAGGAACCCGCCGGCAAAGGCCATTTGGCATGCGGCGGCGTGGACGGCGTGCGGATTCCGCACGCTTACATAGCGTTTTAAGGTATCTTCGAAAAAAATCCCAGGAGAAGGAGGATCTCGAAGGAGAGGAAGAAGGAAATGGAAGAGACGAAAGAGAGCAATTATACTTACATTTTAAAGTGCAATGACGGAAGCCTCTACACAGGTTGGACAAACTGTCTGGAAAAGCGGGTGGCGGCTCACCAGTCCGGCCGGGGCGCCAAATATACAAAGTGCCGCAGGCCGGTGGAACTGGTATATTGGGAAAGCTTTCCTACAAGGTCAGAGGCCATGAGCAGGGAAGCTGCCATCAAACAGATGTCCAGAGAAGATAAGCTGGAGCTGATCAAAAGCAAAGCCTGATCGTGGCTGTTATAGGGGCATGGAAGCCACAAAGTCATACATCAGAATAAAGTGGCAAAAGCTTCCGCCCAGGACGAACAGGTGGAAAATCTCGTGGGAACCGAAATTTTTATGCCTGGAATTAAAAATCGGAAGCTTCAGGGCATAAATGACGCCGCCGATGGTATAAATAATACCGCCGGCCAGGAGCCATCCAAAAGCGGCCGGCGACAGGCTGTTCAGAATTTGAGTGAAGGACAGCACGCAGACCCAGCCCATGCCGATATAAAGTACGGAAGAAAACCATTTGGGACAGTTGATCCAGAATGCCTTGATCAGGATGCCGCCAAGGGCAATGATCCAGACAAGGCTCAGAAGGAGAAGCCCCTGTTGTCCACCGATCACAATGACGCAAACCGGCGTGTAGGTTCCTGCAATCAAAATAAAGATCATCATGTGGTCGATTTTTTTCAGAATCTTATTGACCCTGGGGGAAATGTCTAAGGTATGGTAAATGGTACTGGCCCCGTATAAAAAGATCATGCTGAGAATGAAAATCGCCAAACAGATGATATGAATTTTGTCAGGAGCCTTTGCAGCGCGGATCAGAAGGGGGGTGGCGGCAAATATGGCCATCAGCCAGCCGATCAGATGGGTAAGGGCACTGCCGGGATCTTTTGGTTTTAAATTCTTCATGGTGACACCTCCTGAAACAAAATATAGTTTTGAAAACTATATTAAGTATATGTAAATATTACATCATATATTCGCGGATGTCAAGGGATATGGAGGGATTTGTCTATAGAAAAAGCGCAGTGTACGGAATTTTCCTCCACACTGCGCTTTGCAAGTTACGTGATTAATGATTATGCACACCCGATGGTCAGCAGAATATTGGCGAACACTCGCTTTTCTCCGGTGGAAATGGCCAGAACCACATCCGGCTGACAACAGACGTCGTAGTATTCAAAACGTCCGATGCCGGAAAGCTCCAGCCCCAGCTCTTCCTTAAATTCAGCAAAAATTTCAGGGGTGGTGCCGTCGCCGGGAACCATAACCTCAGCCTTTTCAATTTCCACCACGGAGTGGATGGCCTTGAGCACGTCCGTGACAGTGGGGAGACCGGGAATCAGTCCCAGGTAGACTTTCTCTGCATTGCCGCTCTTTTCTGCCAGGGGATAGTTGCCGTCGGCGATCAGAACCTTGCTGCCGTGCCCGCACAGGGACAGGGCCTTCATAATGCCAGGATGAATACATTTGGTTGTAAGCATGAAAAAATCCTCCTTGAAGTTTTTATTTTTCGTCGTCGCGAAGCTTTCCGAGGGCTCCGCCGGGATGCCACTTCACATATTGCTGCGGGGAGACGTCTTTGTGGGCCTGCAGTGCCACACTGAGAGCCTGCAGTACCAGGGTTTCAGCCAGAATAGACATGCGGGGTGCCCGCCCCATCGGGCCGCCCTCTTTCTTCACTCCGGCAAAAATGTGGACAGCACTTTCCTTTGCCAGCCAGGAATCAGAATTTCCGCTGACACCGATGATCGAACAGCCATTGTTTTTGACCGCCAGGACTGTGGAACGCATCTCAGCCGTCTCGCCGCTGTTGGAGATGAAGATCACTACGTCACCGGGAACGAGCTGCCCACAGGAGCCGTGGACGGCCTCCGTGCCGTGGAGAAAATAGGTGGGATTTCCGGTGGAGGACATGAGCGACGCGATATAGCCGGAGATATGTCCGGGTTTGCCGATGCCGGACACGTGAACCCGGTTGCCCTTCTTCTGTGCTTCCACGATCAGGCCTGCGGCATCCTCAATCTCGGAATAATCCATCTGATCAATGAAATCACTCAAATCCGTTTTTACGGTATCCAGGAAAAAGTCATAGGCTTCCTTGCATTTTGCTTCCATAGATAAACTCCTTTATCAATGATATCCATAAGTTTTTGACAATTGCCACATCGAGTAACCCGTGCGGCAGGGCTTTGTGTTATCTGAGCACAGAGGTATCCGGAGCGCTTCCGGTTTTTTCTTTGAGGAAGGCTTCCACTTGTTCCAGCGTGGGCAGAGACGGCATGGCGCCGAGGGCCGACACGGTCAGGCCGGCGGTATGATTGGCAAAACGAAGAGTCTCTTCGTAGCCCCAGCCGCAGCAAAGACCCACAGACAGAGCGCCCACGAAGGAATCACCCGCAGCCGTCGGATCCACGGCCATAATGCCGTCCACGCAGGGACTATAGAAGAAACCATCCTTCTCCGTATCCAGGACCGCACCGGACTCACCCAGAGTGATAAGCACATTTTTCACGCCCTTGGCTTTTAAGGCGGCGGTGGCAGCCTTGGCCTCATCCATGTTGACTTCTTTCCCCTCATGGCTGATCTTAATGCCAATCATGTCAAAGGCTTCATGTTCATTGGGCGAAATGTAGGTGAGATGAGAGAGCAGCTCGTCCGACAGGGGGGCGCTGGGAGCTGAATTTAACATGACAGGCACACCCTTCTCGTAAGCGTAGGCTGCTACCAGCTCGTTGATCTCCATGGGGATCTCCAGCTGGAGCACCACCAGATCATACTCTGCCACCTTTTCTTTGAGGAACGCAATGTCGTCGGGGGTAATGCTCATGTTGGAACCGGAGAGCACGATGATTCGGTTCACGGTCTGCTTGCCGGGAGCCTCCTCCAGGATAATGACGCTGCAGCCGGAGGGGAGTTCGTCATCGTAAAGGACGTAATCCGTATTGATGCCGGCTTCCTTACAGGTTTTAATCATGTCCTCGCCGTTGCCGTCATGTCCGAGCTTTCCCACCATGGTGACGTCCGCGCCGAGACGGGCCATCTGCACCGCCTGATTTGCCCCCTTACCGCCGGGGGCCTTGGAAAAGGTCCCTCCCAGGACCGTCTGCCCCTCTCTGGGGAAAATTTCCGTCGTCGCGATCTGATCCATGACGAAACTGCCCACCACAAGAATTTTCGGTTTTGCCATTGTAAAAATCTCCTTCCCATAGTATAATCATTAAAAATAAAAACGTTTTTATTTTTCTGCATATAATTATATCACAGAATATAGCATACTGGCAAGGAGAGATTTATGGAACGGGAGAAAAATCGTAAGGATGTGACCATCAAAGATGTGGCAAAGCGGGCGGGAGTTGCGATTTCTACCGTGTCGAGAGTATTAAACGGGCTGGACAAGGTCAGCGAGAAGACAAAAAAAAGGGTGCAGGAGGCAGTGGCGGAGCTGGGATATGTGCAGAATGCTCTGGCTGTCTCCATGGTGACCGGGCAGACGAAGACCATTTTAATGGTAGTGCCTGACTTCACCAATGATTTTAATGGGTCCGTGATCCAGGGGGCGGAAGAATATTTGAAGGCGCGGGGCTATACCATGCTGATCTCATCCACCAAGGATTTTAAAGAAGAAGATTTTGAAAATCTGTATCGGAGATTTTCCGGGCTCGCCGACGGGATATTGGTCGTACAGGGAAGCCCCGATCCGATGGACTATGCCAGATGGGAGAAACCTCTGGTATTGATTGATGCCTACCGGCCGCAGGAGGATTATTACACTATCGAGATCGACAATGAGAGAGGGACTTTTTTATTGACGGAGGAATTGATAAAGAACGGCCACAAAAGGATTGGCCTCATTGGAGGCATTCCGGGGGAGTCCGCCAGCGGCAAAAGGGTGGCCGGATATCTTTTGGCCATGAAGCAGTATGGCATTCCGGTGGCCGGACATCTCATGGCACCCGGCAGTCATTTCGAGGAGACGGGAAGCCGGGGAATGGAAGCATTTCTCTCCCTGCCGGAATATATTCGCCCCACGGGGGTGGTGGCCATCAACAATCTGACCTGCATCGGCTGTATGAAGGTGCTTTCTGAGCGGGGGATGCGGGCGGGCCGGGAAATTTCTCTGGCTGCCTTTGACGACCACCTCTTGGCCCGCTATTCTGTGCCGAGAGTGACGGTCCTTGAACGGCCCACCATTGAGATGGGGCGGGAGGGGGCAAGGGTACTTCTTGCTCTTCTCTCCGGGGAAAAACCAAAAGAGAAGCGAATGATTATGGAGAGCAGACTGATCCGGAGGGAATCTGTTGTGAAAAGAACGGAGAGGGTTTGACCGTGAAAGAGAAGACTCTCTATAATAAATAAAAGGGCTGTTGCACGGAGGTCGTGCTTCAGCTCTTTTTGTATAGATATTAATAACCGAAAGAAGCAATTCTTTTATTTTTCGCGGATTTCTCCAATCTGCGAAACAAAAAACATGAAGAAATCTGTCTTCCTTTTCTATATCGGCGAGGTTTCTTGATATCTTAAGTAAAATATCATTGTTTTTGGGGAATTATTTTAAACGTTTTGGACGGAATAAGAGCCGGAGTTGAAAACCAGGGAGCTTTTTGTGGTCAGATTTGTGGTCAAATTTCAGAGAAGGAGGGACAAATGGGATGGCCAGACATGGAGAAAACATCAGGAAACGAATAGACGGACGATGGGAGGGACGTTATCTCATATATAGCAACGAAAAGAAACGTTCTCTGTATCGTTCCGTCTATGGGAAGAGCTACGAGGAGGCGAGAGAAAAGCTGATTGCGCAAAAAGAGTGTTTCAATCGGCCGGATAAAAATGAGGCGGTGGTACAGGAACCGGAGAACTTGAAGGACATGTGGATAAGTCTGTATTATCGGTCACTCTTCCGACGGACAGCGATACCACTACTTTTAAGTATACGATCGACCCGGAAGGACTGATTGCGGCGACGCAGGCGGCGAAATATCCTGGGACCACTTATAATTCAGAGACAGGAGTCTATTTTCAGACCTCTGACAAAAATTACACGGATAAGAGCGCTAAGCTGAAAGTCACCAATAAGGGAAGCGTGGATGCTGATGTCACGGTGGCAGTTTCCGTAGCGGACGGCAGTGGAATTACAGCCATGAAAGCGAAAAATGCATTTACCGAGGGTGGAGCTGCAGAATTGTATCTGGGTCTTTTGGTAAACGATGCGGCCGCGGAGGCAGTTACCGGAGTGGGAGATAGCGGAAAATTAACAAAAACCGTTGGTCTTAAGGGCCGTCCCGCAAACTTTGAGGTACAGTATAACAGCACAGACAGCAAATATGTATATGCGGCAAAGGACGGCGTGGCGGATGCCGCGTGGAACAGCTTTGAGTTCGGCCTTGAGGGCGCCTGCAACAAAAAAGATGACTACTCGGCAGAGAATTTTGCCGTACCTACCGTGACTGTGACCTGGTCCTATGTGGAGCATCCGGAAACCGGTGGAGCAGATATGCTGCCTGAGAATGCGGCCAATGATGTCGATCCGTCTATTGCTGTGAAAGAGTATGACTATGACAGAACGGCAACTTTTGAGATAACTGCAGATTTTGGCGCTGGTGATAAAGCGGCAACTGCTATTAAGAGTGTAAAGATTGGTGCAGATGGGAATACATTTGGAACAGACTTGACATCTGCTTGTGTAATCGAGGGCAATAAGATTACTTTCCCGTCAGGAAAACTTGGGTCAGCGGCGATCGGCGATAAAAAGTATGTTCAGGTTACTTTCGATAAAGGGGAAGCAGTTGTTCTGACACTGACAATAACAAAATAAAACAATGATTCCGGAAATTCTTTGATTGAGCGGAATCCTTTGAGATTCTACAAATAAAGATTTTGGAGTTTGGAAGGTTACAGTCCGGTCAGGAGGCGCTTTATGTCAAAATCCGCATAGCGGTTTTCTTGACTGGACTGTAATATTTTTGTGTTTCTCGTTTGGAAAGGATGTTCGGAAAAGTGATGGATTTGATTCCTTACAGAGCATGCCATATCGATAAAAAAACAGGAGTATGTTATTTTCGGCTTCTGAATTTAATGGGATTTTTCAGATGGAATTAGATACCGGGAAGGTCAGGCATATTGGCATGGTTCCCAATGAAAAAATCTTTCAGAAGTCTTTATATGGCGGGATGGTGGCATGGGGATGTTGGTTGGTCCTGGTTCCGCTGTCGGCCCGGGAACTGGCGATTTTGGACAGGGAGACTGGGGAATGTGTTAAAAAAATTAAGTTGCCGGGAAATGAAGAGAACGGCTGGAAGTTTGCAGATGCTGCTGTCTGTGGAAATGATATGATTTTAATTCCGGCCTGTTACCCATACTTCTTGTCTTTAAATATGATTGATTTTTCTGTGACCGTTTTGCAGGATTGGAAAAAATATTTGAAAAAGGAATGTTCTCTGAACAATCAGCAACAGCTAACGGCTTTTACAGTAGGCAAGCAGGGGACTTTGTTATTTTTGCAGGTAATGGATACGGGGTATTTGCTGAGATTTGATATGGAGAAAAAACGAATTACAAAAATTTTGCATTTGCCGGAAATACTTGGAGTATTTGCTTTATGTGAGAAACAAAATATCTATATAGTCCCTGGAAAAGACGGACAGGTTCTAAGCATAAACGCTGAAAACGGAAAAGTGGAAAAAAGGTTGCCTATGCCAATTACGTTAAATAAGCATATAAAAGGACATGCCAGTGTACATGGCAAGATAATCGGAAAAAACCTGGTTTTATTTCCTCAGATGGCGTCCCGCATCAGTGTCATAGATTTGGAAACGGGAGAGACAGACAGCTATGCCGGCAGTTGGAGCGTGGAGATAAATGGAAGGCAAAAAAATATATTTCAGAAAATAGAGATGCTGGATGATCGATATGCAGTTGCACTGGTATGTCATAAGGCGGATAGGGATTACGAATGTTTTTTAATAGATACCTGTGATTTCACAGAAACATGTCTGAAGATGCATGTACTGTGGGATTGGAAGGATTTTATAAAAATGCTTATGGAACAGTGTATAAAGAAAAATGAAATGTTGGATGAGGGGAATTTGCACATATTTGACGGTGAAGATATATTGGATCGCTTTCTTGCGGCAGTTGACAGCCAGGTGGCCAGACAGTTGTCAGAAAATAATAGAATAGGTGAACGGATATATCAGGCGATTGGAAAGGATATGGGATTATGCTGACAACGGTGATTCCTGTCTATAATGTGGAAGCGTATTTAGAACCATGTATTCAGTCGGTCCTTGCCCAATCTTATGAAGACATGGAGATTATTTTGATTAATGACGGCTCTACAGACGATTCAGGACGTATATGCAGGAAGTATGAATCCACAGACCGGAGGATTCGTTATATAGAGAAAGAAAACGAAGGATCTGGAGCAACACGTAACCTTGGAATTGCATTGGCCAGAGGAGAGTATATCACTTTTTTGGATG
>CAJUOF010000311.1 GCA_910587905.1 uncultured Lachnospiraceae bacterium | reverse complement strand
CTCTTTCCCTACACGACGCTCTTCCGATCTGTTTTTGGGGCTGACCACCGAGTCAACGCCCAGGGTCTTGATGATCCCCTCGTAATTTCCCCGGTTGATCTTGGCGATCACCTTGGGCACCTTCATGTGGCTGGCAAAGAGGGCCGTCAACAGGTTTTCCTCATCCTTTCCCGTCAGCGTCACCACCGCCCCGGCCGCATCCACGTGCTCCTCCGCCAGGAGCTCCTCGTCGGTGCCGTCCCCGTGGATGATCACACAGTTCGGGAGCAACTCGTCCAGCTCATCGCATCGTTTCCTGCTCTGCTCGATGATCTTGATCTTGATCCCCATCTGGCTCATGCCGAGGCCCAGGTAATAGGCGATGCGGCCGCCGCCGATCAGCACGGCGGTCTTCACCTGCTTCTGATATTTTCCTTCATATTTAAAGAAGTCCGTGATGGCCGAGGGCTTCCCGGCAATGTACATCAGGTCCTCCTCCCGCGGCACAAAGGTTCCGTCGGGAATGATGACCTCCTCCCCCCGGACCGCCGTGCAGAACAGGATCGGGAGCTTTATGCTCCCCATGACCTCCGCCAGGCGGCGGCCCACCAGTTTGTCCCCGGCCTTCACCCGGAACGCGATCAGTTCCACCTTCCGGTTCGCAAAGGTCTCCACGTTGATGGCAGTGGGAAAACGGAGGACCCGCCCGATCTCATTGGCCGCTTCCAGCTCCGGGTTGATGATCATATTAAGGCCCAGTTCCTGTTTTAAGACCGACACCTCCCTGGCGTACTCCGGATCCCGGATCCGGGCCACCGTGTTCTTCGCCCCCAGCCGTTTGGCCGTCAGGCAGCAGAGCATGTTGACCTCGTCGCTGGGCGTGGTGGCAATGATCAGGTCTGTCTCCCGGACGTTGACATCCAAAAGGGCGCTGGTGGAGAGCCCGCTCCCCTTAAGGCACATGACGTCCAGGCTGTCCCCGGCCCAGTCGATGGCCTCCTGGGACTTGTCGATCACCGCCACGTCATTATCCTCGGCCGAAAGATGCTTCGCCAGCGTATAGCCGACTTTGCCGATTCCGACAATTATAATCTTCATAGCTTCCCCCTGGTCATGCCCGCCTGCACAAGGCACTTTTACCTCTATGCCGACAGGCGGATTCGTTTGTACGTAACCTCTATTATAGCCTGTAGGCAGGGAAACTGCAACTGTTTCTCATTTTATCACATGCAATAAATCATCGACTCAGTAAAGGCCATCTGCATATCCGCAAGCGTCATGACGTCTTTCTACCGTAAAATAGATGTTTTCAAAATATGTATTGTCCTGATACCTGTCTGAGATAATCAATGTGATTTTTTCTTTATGATCTTTAAGGGTTTCCGGTATTTCTTCGCCATCCTTCTTTTTTAAATGATAATATCCTGCAATTCCTCTGGCATCAGCCAAAGCCAATCTGGAAATTTTATCGGAATCCGCCAAAAACGCCTGATAATCCTCTTCATTATCAATAAAGGCATGTTCCACAATAATTCCCGGTATGCCGGCTTTGACTGAGTTGCGCACAATGCTGTAATAATCGCAAAGAGAGCCGTCATCATAGTAAAGTTCATCCTGAGTTATGCGAAACATCAGACCTTGATTCTCAATTCCCAACGTTTCCAGCTCCTTTAAAATATAACATCCAAGCTCCTGAGTAATCTTTGAAAGCTCCGGATTCCCGGCGCCTCTGGCCACCAAAACGGTACATCCATTATAATAGTCGCAAATGCTTCCTGCCGCATTGTTGTGAAGGCTGATCAAAACATCTGCTCCATCATCTATAGCCTTTTTTACACGGTCTTCCAGCTCCATGCTGCTGTCATCCTCCCGCGTCAGGTATACCGTGACATTCTCATAGGTTTCCAGCACATCCTTCAACTGTAATGCAATCTGTAAATTCACCTCCCGTTCCAAAACACCATGTTGTTCATTTTCCGCTCCGCCTGTCCCCCCGTGTCCGGCGTCCAACTCGATGATCAGCGGTTCCTTCCGAAAAGCATACTCCTCTGTCTCCTCCTCAATTTCTTCCGTTTCAAAACATTCTTTTCCTTCCACAGCCCTCGCCTTCTCTTCTGCTTTCCTCTCTCCCTCGATGCTCGTTTCTTCTACAGTCGTCCTCTCTGCCTCGGCGCTTATCTCTTCCGCAGTTATCCTCTCTGCCTCAGAACTTATCTTCTCCGGCGATTTCACTTCTTCTGTACCGCCGCATCCCGACACGAAGTTAAGACCGGCAAGCAGACAGCAGGCAATCATATACTGAACTCTTCTTTTCATCATTACGATTCACCTGGTTTCTTATCGCCCATATCGTCTGCCAGATACTGCTCATAGCTTCGAAGCATATAGGTGGAACCGCTTACGGACCACCCCCGGTAGATACAGTCCACCAGATATCCTGTCTGTGTGTAATCCAATCCGATTCCTTCATGATTAACCGGGACATAGCTGACCTTTAACGCATAAGCCGTTGTATCATTAAACGCGATGCAATAATAAGCGGCCCTTGAAGTATTTCCGGCGAGAGGGCCGCCGATGATCAGCCTGGAATATCCGTCATCGGCGACACCGCTGCTCTGATGAAGATAAGGGCACGCCTTATCTTCCAAAAACTCCCCTTTTAGGATTCCATACATCTCATTCGCGCTCTCATAGGGATTCCCCTGAACAGATGCAGGCATTTCATAAACTTCAATCGTAACACTTTCATCTGCTGTCGCCAAAAAATATTTCTTTTGGGCCGCAGAATATGTTCCTGTATAAAAATAATCCGCAGGATACATAAAGCTGTACGCGCCGTCCGGCCTTGTCACAGTGACAAAATCTGCCGCTGATTTTAATTCCTTCGGAAAAGCGGCTCCCACGTACTCAAGAATTTGCTCTTCTTCGGGCCGTGTTTCTTCTGACTGTGTTTCCACCGCTGCAGAATCTGCGGCTGCCGCCCCGGCATCCACCGATTCCACCTCCATTCCTTGCGATTCCATCAGCCAAGCCCTCTCTGCAGCAGACACTTCCGCCGCTTCTGTCGTCTCCGTCAACAGCCTTGTCTTTTTCGTCCTGTGCTCTGCTTCTCTTATTTCTGACAATTTATGGTTTTGTCTCAACAAAAGAAATCCGAGAACTGCAAGCACTACAAGCAGCACAACATCCAAAATCCCAAATGCAACTACGATTTTGCGAGGCTTTTTCTTTTTATCCTGCATGTTAACTTCCTCCCTGTTTTTAATCATCATGTCTTCCCTTATTTTGACCAACAGGGACAGGCAAATCTGCCTGCCCCCCCATTGGATTTCACTTATAAAGTACCGGATCCGCCATCAAAGGGCTCCCATTGTACCTCTCTTCCCGTACCATCCGGAAATACAGCCATTCCTGTCCACTGACATTTAGTTCCACCTGAACCGGCGTGGATGTCCTCGTCAGCATCCCCGCTTCTCCACTCTGCAAGGCGCATCCACATCCCATACGGAATCTTGCATCATCATTGTTGCTCATACCGCAGTTTTTACAGTACATGTCCATATCCTCCATTCTTCCATTCGTTTTTCGCTTCCCTAGACTTTGACAATTTGCAAACAATTCTCTCTACTTCCTACATCGTTCGATGCATCAATTTCCGCTCACATAAGCCAAAATTTCCCGACATTGTCTCACAGAATACACCTCTCGTGAATCATCCTCCCACTCCACATTATTTAATAACTCCTGCTCTCGGCGACGGACCTCAGCTTCTGGCATTTCTTCATCATTCCAGCTATAGTGCAAAGTATCGTTGTCTCTGTCCGCATGGAAATATGCATTCCCTACATCCAGAACCCTTCCGTTTTCCACCTGATAATAACTGGATTGAGCCCAATCCGAACCACCTCCCCATACACCGGCCAAATTTCCTCTCTTCACATAACGCGCAGCAGAACCTAACGCTTCCGCATGATCGGCCGTCCCGTCCTTCGCAGTAAGAAATACTCCTATTATCCCATTCATATAACACAATTCAGGAATATCATCATTATTGATGTACATAAATTCACAGGTTGCCCATTCCTCATATTCCGTTTTTATTAGATACTCCTCATTAAGGTAGGCTTTTGCCCATTCCCCATTCGGATCCATCGGAATGATCGGCGCATTTCCAAGTACCTGTTCTGTCTTCCCGGGATCCACGCCAAATTTCTCCTGTTCAATACTCTCATGACCAGGACGGTATTCCTGATCTCCTGCCTTTTCCGCCCAAATCCCGGCTCCAAACGTCACTACCAGAGAATCCAGATCGGCACCTGAAAAAACCGGCTGATCACAATACAATATCTCATCCTTCTGGTTTCCCTGACTGTCATAAAGAAAAACCTCCGTATATCTGTGGATTCCCTGCGGGCCAACATCCCCCCAGCCACTCCACATCTCATAAAACGAACGGCTGCATAACACGCCATTTCCATAATACACGTAATTTTCATAATACAGCAGTTCACCGTCTGCCGAATAATAATTGACTCTCCGAAGCAGATCATTTTCCACGCTGTCTATGCCTTGTGTCTGGGAGTCCTGCCCATTTTCCTCTGTCAATTTTAATTCCAAAATCCCCCACTGCCCATCCTTTTTCGCCCAGCAGCGATTTCCATAAACAGGAAGAAGCGTCTCAAATTCCCCCTGCGGCACTGCAAGTCTCCCCTGTACATCCCGAATCTCCCAGGCGTCCCCCTGCCGCAAAACCACATAGCCATCGGAGGCCGCATAGCAGAAATCCTTTTTTACTCCTTTATAGCCTTCGCCCTCTTCGTAATGATAGCTTTCAAACGGGATATACTCCTCCCACGAAGCGTCGTACTCAAACGGTATTACCACCTCGCCGTTTTTATTGACGTAGCCCCATTTTCCATTCTGGCATGCGGCAAACAGCCCCTCCGAATAGGAGCCGCATTCATCATAAATAAAATCCGTCGTCAGGCCGCCGTCCGAATAGATGGCATATTTTCCCTGAACACTCCGATACTGTTTCATCAGGAAGCCATCCGGATCCATATCCATATGGGTATCCTCTCCCTGCCCTTCCGAAACCGGGATCGGGACACCCGGTTCCGGCATTTCACCATATATCCCGTCTGTAACCTGTTTAAGTCCCTGGTTCCAAAAATAAAAACCGTTTCCAATATAATCTCCCGGCTTCATGGCGGACAGAGAGTTCCCGTCATACACCATCAGCTCTGTAGATTCCATACCATCGGAATCCATATGCGGCTCTGCATAAGTCACGCTGTACACGGATGTAACCATTTCGACATCGATGAAACGAAAACCGTCCAAAAAATTCCCGTCCATATCAATCAGGCCATAGAAATCTCCCCTCTGGACCACCGCATAACCACAAGAGCTTTCCACGGCCTGCTGACAAAGCTGATTCGCCGACACCGTCTTGCCATAGGCGGGGCTGGAATCGCTCAGATAATAAATACGATCCCCAGATTCCAATTCTGAAAACAGATGCCACTCACGTTCCAGCGGAAGCATGTCTTCTTCCTGGGAAGTCTCCTCCAGCTTCTCGGACGTCTCTTCCAATTTCCCGGACGCCTCCTCCAGTTTCTCGGAAGTCCCATATTCCTTTCCCTTTTCTATGTATTTCTTCGCCTCTCCATAGTCCTCTTCATCCATGTAATATTCTGCCGCTTCCAGACATACCTCCTGTCCCCGCTCGGCGATCTGCGGTGCTTCCGTGGTTTCATATCCGGATTCCAGTATATTCAAAGCCTCCTGGTAATTTTCAAGGGCCGCATACGCCATAGACGCTCCCAGGTAGGCGTCCACATTCGAGGGATCGATCTCTATGGTTTTGGTGAAGGCCACCACCGCCTGCTCATAGTCCATCTCTTCCAGATAACGATTGCCCAGCTTTAGCTGCTCCGCAGCCTGGGCTTTCACGCCCCTTCCTGACAGAAGCAGATAAGAGACGATCGCAATCGCTACAACCGCGGCCACGGCAATACCTTCCAACACAAAAAGCAACCAGGGCCTCTCTTCCGGCTCCGGCAGGCCGTTTGCCCCCATTCTCTGTACATCCTGCGTTCCGCCCCGTTCTGCGCCGGACCAGAAACGTCCCCCCGACGGACCGCCTGCGATCCTGCCGAAGCCTCCGAGACCGTTTTCCGACGGGATCGTATCCTGCCCGGTCACGTCCGAGACGACCGTGTCCCGCATCCCTACATCTGAAGGAACGGTGCTCTCCCGTCCGTCTTCTTCTCTGCGGCCCGCTTCTTCTCCATAGCTGGCGATTCTGCCGCCGCAATACTGGCAAAATTTCACCCCGTCCTCAATCTGTTTTCCGCATTTGGTACAGTACATCGCTTCATCTCTCCTAAATTCCCGGGATTTCAATAGGTAATCTTTGTATTCGCCAGCTTGTCCAGCGGGCTAAAGTCGGCAATATCATTGCCGCTCAAATCAAGTTCCGTTAAATTTGTCAAATTGCTCAAAGCCTGAATGTCTCTGATTTTATCGAAGCTTAAATCCAGATACTTAAGTCCTCTCAAATTTCCCAATACACGAATGTCACTGACTCCCGATTCACATATCGTCAGCGAAGTCAATGCGGTCAGATTCCCTAACGCACTGATGTCACTGATCCGGCTGCTGTTCAGAGAAAGTTCCTGTAATTGTGTCAAATTTTGCAGGGCGCTGATGTCCTCAATATGGTCGCTGTACAAATGGAGCGTTGTCAGGCCCGTTAAGTTTCCCAGGGCGCTGACATCGCTGAGCCCGCCGCCATATAAATGAAGGTAGGTCAAGCCCGTCAAATTCCTCAACGCACTGACGTCTTCAAGTTTTGTGCTGTACAGGTGGAGTTTCGTCAGGCCCGCCAAATTCCCGATTGCGCTGATATCTTCGATCTCGCTCCGCCTGATCTCCAGTGTCTTCAAATTCTTTAGCACGCCCAACGCACTGATATCCCGAATGAGCGGAACCGTTTCGTCCGCACCCTCCTCATACAGGTTGAGCTCCGTGTATTCCCAGACATCGCTCAGCATGATATCCCGATCTGATATTCCCGTAATCCTCCGCATGGCGGCTTCCAGCCCTGCGTCTTTGAAATCCAGGCCTTGATCCTCCAGTCCGGACTCCTCCCAAGACACCAAGTCTCCTGTCTGTTCTGCACTTCCTTGTCCCGTTTTACTCAAATGTTCCAGCAACCGTTTGCACTGCCGATAAGAGTATCTGTTCCGCCTGGTATCAACCGCCCTGCTTTTGTCAAAGCACTCTGCCACCTTCTGATCGTACTCCGCTTCTGTGAGCGGAACCTGATCCCAAGTATAGTCGTAAATCAGATCAGCGCTTCCCGTCCGTTCCTCTTCTTCTATATTTCTTTTTATTCTTCCATCCCCTACCACACTATATTTTCCGTTTTCTATTTTATAGATAACATCCGAATATGCATCCATACGTCCGCTGCCAATCAGAATTAAATTTTCTTTTGGTATGTACTCCACATGCGCCTCCGCATCAAACACAACTTGGTCCACAGCGCCGCTTCCGGCCGTGCATATCTTTGCCTGCAGATAAGTATATCCATAATCTATAAATAGTTCAGGTTTTTCATCTGCGTCCACATCCATAAACCAGCAGTCTGCTTCAAAAACATTCGGATCCTCTTCTCCCGTAAATAGACTGCCGTAATAAAGCGCCGCCCATCCGTCGTCTATTCCCGTGGGAATCACCAGCAAATTGTCATACAGAGACTCTGTCCGAGCCGGATCGACGCCAAATTTTTCCTGCCCTATGCTCTCCTTGGCGGGAAAATACCTGGTTTTTTCCGCATTTCCCTCCATTCCACCGCTTAATGCCAGGCTCATGTCTTCATATGCGCCGGGTTCATTCCTGTTTCCCTCGAAAAACGAGCTTCCTCCTAGCCCCACGGACGGGAGCGTCTCAAGCAGGTTTCCTCCTGCGTCGTACAAAAACAGTGCCGTATAGATGTTATACCCCGTCTCGCCGTTCTGGAGAGATTTGCTGCAAAGGAACCCGTTATCGTAATACACAAAGGTTTCATAATACAAAAGAGTGCCGTCCGTTCTATAATAATTGATTCTTGACGGCAAGTCTTCCGCAATGGCCGGTTCCTCCGCCGGTTTTAATTCCAAAACTCCCCACTGCCCATCCTTTTTCGCCCAGCAGCGGTCACCGTAAACAGGCAGAAGCTCCTCGAAGTCTCCCTGCGGCACTGCAAGCCTCCCCTGTACATCCCGAAGCTCCCAGGCATCCCCCTGGCGCAAAACCACATAACCGCCCGAGGCCGCATAGCAATAGTCCTTTGCCGCCCCTTCGCCGTCTCCATAACTTTCAAAAGGAATGCATTCCTTCCATGAGGCATCATACTCTACCGGTATCACCACTTCACCATTTTTGTCGACATACCCCCATTTTCCGTTCTGGCTTACGGCAAAAAGTCCTTCCGAATAAGAACCACATTCGTCATAGAGAAATCCCGTCGCCAGCCCTCCATCCGCATAGATGGCGTATTTCCCCTGGAAATCCCGATACTGTTTCATCAGGAAACCATCCGGATCCATATCCATATGGGTGTCGTCCCCCTGGCCTTCCGAAACCGGGATCGGGACATCTGGTTCCGGCATTTCACCATATATCCCGTCTGTAATCTGTTTAAGCCCCTGGTTCCAAAAATAAAAGCCGACTCCACTATAGTCCCCTGGCCCAACTACATCCAGGTCATTTTTTCCATACAAATTGAAGGTGGCAGATTCCTGGCCGTAGGAGTCCATTCGCGGTTCCGCATAAGTAATACGGTAATGAGACGCAACCAGTTCAACGCTGCTGAGATTAACACCATCCAAAAAATTCCCGTCCATATCCACTAAGCCGTATGAATTGCCTCTTCGGACTACCGCATAATCATAAACACCTTCCATTTCCTGCCTGTAGGTCAGATTCACCGGTTTTTCCAAGCCATAGGTGGCTTTGGAATCGTTCAGATAGTAAATCATATCTCCGGATTCCAAGCCCGAACACGCGGACCACGTATACTCCACAAAAGGCTCTTCCTCTTCTTCCACTGCTGAGACTTCCTGCAGTTTCTCCGACACCTTGTCCAGCTCTTTGGATTCTCCATACTCCTTTCCCTTTTCTATGTACTTCTCTGCTTCCTCATAATTTTCTTCGGTGATGTAATACTCTGCCGCCTCCAGACATACCTCCTGTCCCCGCTCGGTGATTTGCGGCGCTTCCGTGGTTTCATATCCGGATTCCAGAATATTCACGGCCTCCTGGTAATTTTCAAGGGCCGCATACGCCATAGACGCTCCCAGGTAGGCGTCCACATTCGAG
>CAJUOF010000310.1 GCA_910587905.1 uncultured Lachnospiraceae bacterium | reverse complement strand
CTCTTCCGATCTGCACCATCGGTTCCGGCGTGGCGGCCGTGGTGGAGAGGAATGCAGAGAGTATCGCAAAACGGGTGGGAGAGCCCGTCGAGGTGAAATATGTGCTGGACCTTCGGGAGTTTCCCGGGGATCCCATCCAGGAAAAGGTCATCCATGACGTGGACATTCTGGTGAACGATCCGGAGGTTTCCATCGTGGTGGAGACCATGGGCGGCGTGGAGCCGGCCTGCACCTTTGTGAAGAAGGCCCTGGCGGCGGGAAAGTCTGTGACCACCTCCAACAAGGCCCTGGTGGCGAAGAAGGGGACCGAGCTTTTGGACCTGGCGAAGGAGAACCATGTGAGCTTTCTCTTCGAGGCCAGCGTCGGCGGCGGCATTCCCATCATCCGGCCCTTAAACCAGTGCCTGACGGCCGATGAGATCGTGGAGATCACCGGCATCTTAAACGGCACCACCAATTACATGCTGACCAAGATGGACAAAGAGGGCATGACCTTTGATGCGGTGCTTAAGGAAGCCCAGGAGAAGGGCTATGCGGAGAAGGATCCCACGGCGGACATCGAGGGCTTTGACGCCTGCAGGAAGATTGCGATCCTTTCCTCCCTGGCTTACGGAAGCCAGGTGGATTTTGAAGATATTTACACCGAGGGCATCACCAAGATCACCGACACGGATTTTAAATACGCCAGGAAGATGGGGACCTCCATCAAGCTCTTCGGCACCAGCAGGCGGGACGGGGACAAATTCCACGCCATGGTGGCGCCGGTGATGATCGACGCCTCCCATCCCCTCTACGCCGTGAATGACGTGTTCAACGGGATCATGGTGGAGGGGAACATGGTGGATAAGCTCATGTTCTACGGACGGGGAGCGGGGAGCCTTCCCACCGCCAGCGCCGTGGTGGCCGACGTGGTGGAGATGGCGAAGAATCCCGGAAAGACGCTGGTGCAAAGCTGGAGCACGAAGAAGCTTCCCCTCGCCGACAAGGGCACCTGGGAGAGAAAATTCTTTGTCCGTGTGGCCGGCGGGGCGGAGAAAAAGGCCCAGGTGGAGGCAGCCTTCGGTCCGGTGACATATATTGAAATAGAAGGACTTTCCGAGTTTGCCTTCGTGACACCTGTCATGGCGGAGGCGGCCTACGAGGAGAAGGCCGCAAAAGTGGAAGGCGTGCTCTCCATGATCCGCATGGACGTGTAAGGAAGCGGAAATACTCTATGAGTTTCCGTATTTTGCAACCGACAGGAAGAAAAGCGGTTTTTTCTAAGCCGGAACCATATGAAAGCCGTCGGTACTTAGAGAATTCCGAGCCTGGGCGAAGGAAGTCTCTTAGTACCGCTACGAGCTTTCATGGTGCTGAGCGCCAGTGGCGCTCGTTTAGCACCGACCGAAGCGGAGCGTAGACCGGAAGCGTGTTCCGGTGTGGCGCTGAGTGCCAGTGGCACTCGTTTAGCGCCGACCGAAGTGGAACGTAGACAAAGAACCGATTTTCTTCCGTGTTTCTGGCAGTGACAAAAATGCGGAAACTCAAATGAAAGTCTATATGCATAAAGCAGGAGGAGAATATGTTAGTTGTGAAGAAATTCGGCGGCAGTTCCGTCGCCGACAAGGAGCGGATCTTCAACGTGGCGAACCGCTGCGCCGAGGATTACCGGAAGGGCAACGACGTGGTGGTGGTCCTGTCGGCCATGGGAAAGACCACGGACAATCTGATCGCCCAGGCGCACGAGATCAACCCGAACCCGCCGAAGAGAGAGATGGACATGCTTCTGGTGACGGGGGAGCAGATATCGGTGGCTTACATGGCCATGGCCTTCGCCTCCATGAACATTCCGGCCGTCTCCCTCAACGCCTTCCAGGTGGCGATGCACACTTCGTCGGCCTACACCAATGCGAGGTTAAAGCGGATCGACACGGAGCGGATCCGCAATGAGCTTGATTCCAGGAAGATCGTTATCGTGACCGGTTTCCAGGGCGTGAACCGCCACGATGATTTCACGACCCTGGGGCGGGGCGGCTCCGACACCACGGCGGTGGCCCTGGCGGCGGCGCTCCATGCGGATTCCTGTGAGATTTACACGGACGTGGAGGGCGTTTACACGGCGGATCCCAGGATCGTGCCCAATGCCAGGAAGATGAGCGAAGTGACCTATGACGAGATGCTGGAATTTGCCTCTCTCGGCGCCAAGGTGCTCCATAACCGTTCGGTGGAAATGGCAAAAAAATACGGCGTACAGCTTGTGGTGCGCTCCAGCTTAACTTATGCGGAAGGAACTGTTGTCAAGGAGGAGACAAAAATCGAAAGAATGATCGTGAGCGGAGTCGCTTCGGATTTGAATACGGCCAGGATTTCGGTTATCGGCGTGAAGGATGAACCGGGCATCGCCTTCAAGCTGTTCAATTACCTGGCGGCAAAGAACATCAACATTGACATTATTTTACAGTCGGTGGCCCGTGACGGAAGGCGGGACATTGCCTTCACGGTGCCCAAGACGGAGCTCAAGGAGGCCGTGGACATCATCGAGGAGCACAAAGACACCTTTACGGCCAATTCGTTCGTATATAACGACCATGTGGCGAAGGTCTCCATCATCGGCGCCGGCATGACTTCCAATCCGGGCGTGGCGGCGAAGATGTTCGAGGCCCTGTACGGAGCCAACATCAACATCCAGATGATCTCCACCTCCGAGATCCGCATCACGGTGCTGATCGACGAGAACGACGTGAACCGGGCCATGAGGGCCATCCATGACAAGTTTGATCTGGCGGATGACTAAAGACGGCGGAGGGATGAAGACGGATAAGAACGGTACGGAACAGACCCTGTACAGGTTGGGGCTGGCGGCTATCCTTGTGGTAGCCGCCGTCCTGTTTTTGATCAAATGGTTCCGGATTCCGCTTTCGGGGCCGCTGTTTGCATGTCCCATTTATTCGCTGACGGGACTTTTCTGCCCGGGCTGCGGCGGAACCAGGGCCTTTCACCTGCTGTTTCAGGGAAAGGTTCTGGCAAGTGCGCTCTGCCATCCGCTGGTGGTTTACGGGCTGGCTCTGTATGTGCTGTTCATGGGGAGCCACACTTTAAAAATTTTCACCTGCGGGAAAATAAAAGGGTTTGCTTATCGGCATATTTATATTAAAATAGCAGTAGCGTTTTTGATCCTGAATGTCCTGGTGAAGAACCTGGCCTGGATCTTCTGGCGGGTAAACCTCATCGAATGGGCGTCGGCCCTTTAGAGCGGGCCTCGGGGAAAACGCAGGAATCAGTGGAATTTGGGAGGATGTTTATGGACATTATCGAGGCGCTTGCCGAAGAGCTTCATATTAAAAAGAGTCAGGCCGAGGCGGCGGTGGGGCTGATCGACGAGGGGAACACGATCCCCTTCATCGCCCGTTACCGCAAGGAGGCGACCGGCTCTTTGAACGACGAGGTGCTGCGGAACCTGGACGAGAGGCTTAAGTATCTGCGGAACCTGGAGGAGAGAAAGGCGCAGGTTTTGGAGACCATCAGAGAGCAGGGGGCGCTCACGAAGGAGTTGGAGGAGCAGATCCTGGCGGCGGATACGCTGGTCTTGGTGGAGGATCTGTACCGCCCTTACCGGCCCAAGCGGCGGACCAGGGCCACGGCGGCAAAGGAGAAGGGGCTGGAGCCCCTGGCGGACACGCTGATGCTGCAGATGCTGAAAGTCCCGGCCCTCTCGGAGGCGGAGAAATACGTGTCGGCGGAGAAGGGTGTGGAATCGGCGGAGGAAGCCCTCGCCGGCGCCGGGGACATCCTGGCGGAGCGGATTTCCGACGAGGCGGATTACCGGACCTATATCCGGGAGGCCACCATGGGAAAGGGAATCCTCAAGTCCCAGGCGAAGGATGCGGCGGAAAAGTCGGTCTACGAGATGTACTATGATTATGAGGAGCCGGTGAAGAAGGCGGCGGGCCATCGGATCCTGGCCCTCAACCGGGGAGAGAAGGAAAAGTTCCTGTCGGTGCGGGTGGAGGCACCGGAGGAGGACATTCTCCGGTATCTGAGGAAGAAGGTCATTGTCCGGGACAATCCGAACACCTCGGCCTTTTTGGAGGAGGTCATCGAGGACAGCTATGAGCGCCTCATTGCGCCGGCCATCGAGCGGGAGGTGCGGAACAGTCTGACGGAGGCGGCGGAGGCCGGGGCCGTCCACGTGTTCGGAAAGAACCTGGAGCAGCTTCTCATGCAGCCGCCCATCGTGGGACGGGTGGTCCTGGGCTGGGACCCGGCTTTTCGGACCGGCTGCAAGCTGGCGGTGGTGGACGAGACGGGAAAGGTCCTGGATACGGTGGTGATCTATCCGACGGCGCCTCAGAACAAGGTGGCCGAGGCCAAGCGGGTGGTGAAGAACCTTATTAAAAAGTATGGGATCACTTTGATCTCCGTGGGAAACGGGACGGCATCCAGGGAGTCGGAGCAGGTGATTGTGGAGCTTCTCAAGGAAATTCCGGAGCTTAAGGTCCAGTACGTCATCGTGAGCGAGGCCGGGGCCTCCGTGTATTCTGCCAGTAAGCTGGCGACGGAGGAATTCCCGGATTTCGACGTGGCCCAGAGGAGCGCCGTGTCCATTGCGAGACGGCTTCAGGACCCGCTGGCGGAGCTGGTGAAGATTGATCCCAAGTCCATCGGCGTGGGACAGTACCAGCACGATATGAACCAGAAAAATCTGGACGAGGCATTGACGGCCGTGGTGGAGGACTGTGTCAACCGGGTCGGCGTGGATCTCAACACCGCATCGGCTCCGCTGCTTTCCTATATTTCCGGCATCAGCAAGACGGTGGCTAAAAATATCGTGACTTATCGGGAGGAGCACGGCCGGTTCGAGGACCGGAGGCAGCTTCTCAAGGTGGCGAAGCTGGGGCCGAAGGCTTACGAGCAGTGTGCGGGCTTTATGCGGATCTCAGGCGGAAAGAATCCCCTGGACGCCACGGCGGTCCACCCGGAGAGCTACGGGGCCGTGGACATTCTTCTCGGGAAGCTGGGTTATGCCAAGGAGCAGATTGAGGCCGGGGGACTTCCCGGCATCGGCAAGAAGGCGATCCAGAAAAAGAAACTGGCAGACGAGCTTGGGATCGGCGAGATCACCCTGGCGGACATTTTGAAGGAACTGGAGAAGCCGGCCAGGGATCCCCGGGACGAGATGCCAAAGCCCATCCTGCGCACCGACGTGATGGAGATCGGAAGAGCGTCGT
>CAJUOF010000309.1 GCA_910587905.1 uncultured Lachnospiraceae bacterium | reverse complement strand
CTCCCCGACTGGAGCGGCAAGTGCAGATGCCTGCAGATCTTCGGACAGTCCCGCATGACTCCGATGAGCTCGTCCGACAGATCCTTCGGATGGGAGGTCATGAAACGAATCCGCTCCAGCCCCGGAATCTCCGCCACCTGTTCCAGAAGCTTCGCAAAGATCATGGGTGTATCCAGCGTCTTTCCGTAAGAATTCACATTTTGGCCCAGAAGCATGACCTCCACCACACCGTCCTCCACCAAGGTACGGATTTCCGAAAGAATGTCCTCCGGCTCCCGGCTCCGCTCCCGCCCCCGCACATAGGGGACAATACAGTAGCTGCAGAAATTGTTGCAGCCGTACATGATGTTTACGCCGGACTTGAAGGGGTACTTCCTCCTGGCCGGAAGATTTTCCACGATCTGGTCCGTGCCCTCCCAGATATCTACAACCATCCCTTTTTCCGTATAACAGCGGAATAAAAGCTCCGCCAGCCGGAAAATGTTGTGGGTGCCGAAGACAAGGTCCACGAACCGGTAGCTTTTCTTGATCTTTTCCACCACCGAGGGCTCCTGCATCATGCAGCCGCAAAGGGCAATGGTCATCCTGGGATTTTTTTGTTTCAGGCTGTTTAAATATCCAAGCCGCCCGTACACCCTCTGGTTCGCGTTGTCCCGGACGGTGCAGGTGTTGTAGAGGACAAAGTCCGAAGTCTCGTCCTGCGAAGCCACGAACCCTGCCTGAAGAAGAATGCCGAGGAGCTTTTCCGAATCCTTGGCGTTCATCTGGCACCCGAAGGTCTGAACGCAGGCCGTGAGAGGACGACCGTACTCCTTACTCCGCTCTTCCACAACCTTTCGCAGTTGTTCCATAAAATATTGCTGACGGGCCGGTTCCCCGGCAGGAGGCTCGGAGTTTGTATCTATGTGATCCAGTTTTATTTCATCGTACATGTCTCTTCTCTTTTCCTTTTTGTCCTGTCATACACATACAGCTCACGGACGCACCTGCCCGTTTCCGTAGATGATATATTTTGTCGTCGTGAGGGCCAAAAGGCCCATGGGCCCCCTGGCGTGGAGCTTCTGGGTGCTGATTCCAATTTCCGCCCCAAAGCCGAACTCAAAGCCGTCGGTGAAGCGGGTCGACGCATTGACATAGACCGCCGCCGCATCCACCTCGTCTAAAAATTTCTGAGCATTGGCGTAGCTTTCGGTGATAATGGCCTCCGAATGCTTGGTATTATAGCGGTTGATGTGGGCGACGGCCTCCTCCACGGAGCCCACCGTCTTTGCCGAGAGAATGTAATCCAGGTATTCCTTTCCCCAGTCCTCCTCCGAGGCACGCACCGCCTCCGGTACCAGGGCGCAGACCGTCTCGTCCCCCCGAATCTCCACCTGTTTTTCCGCAAGGCGCCCTGCCAGCACGGCCCACAGTTTTTCCGAAATATTTTTATGGACCAGCAGAGATTCACAGGCGTTGCAGACGCCGATCCGCTGAGTCTTCGCATTGAAAATAATGTCCACGGCCATGGAAAGATCGGCGCTCTCGTCCACGAAGATGTGGCAGTTTCCGGTTCCCGTCTCAATGACCGGCACCGTGCTGTTCTCCACCACCGTGCGGATGAGCCCCGCCCCGCCCCTGGGAATCAGCACGTCAAGGAAGCCGTTCATCCGCATGAGGAGCTTTGCCGCTTCCCGGTCCGTGCTGGTGACAAGCTGCAGAGAATCCTCCGGAAGACCGCAGGAAACCAAGGCCTCCCGGATCACGGAGGCGATGGCCAGATTGGACTTTATGGCGTCGCTCCCGCCCTTTAAGATCACCGCATTTCCCGCCTTGAAGCAGAGACCGAAAGCGTCCGCCGTCACATTGGGCCGGGACTCATAAATGATCCCGATGACCCCGAGCGGCACCCGCTTCTCCCCGATTACAAGACCGTTGGGCCGTTTCTTCATGGAAAGGACCTCGCCCACCGGGTCGTCCAGGGAAGCCACCTGCTTAAGGCCGTCCGCCATGGCCCCGATTCTCTCCTCCGTGAGGGAGAGCCGGTCCAGGAGCCCCGCATGCATGCCCCTCTCCCGTCCTGCCTCCATGTCCGCCTCGTTGGCCTTAAGGATTCGACCCACATTTGCCACGAGAGCATCCGCCGCCGCCAGAAGGCCCCGGTTCTTCTCTGAGACGCCGAGGGTCCCAAGAACCGCCGCCGCCGCCCTCGCCCGCTCTCCCATCTGGGAAAGGGTCTCCTTAAGTTCAGCCCCAAGACGGCTCACTCCGTCCTCCGTCACCAGAATCTGCGGCAAAATGTCAAAGGTCTCGAAAGGGACCGTGTCAAACACCTGACACTCATAGGCCAGAGCCGCCGTCACGAGATTCGGGTGGGCCTCCAGATACCGGTCATAAAAGCCGCCGCCGTAGCCGACCCGGTGGTGGTCCCGGTCAAAGGCCACCCCCGGCATCAGGAACAGTGCCCGCTTTCCCACGCCATAAACTTTGCCCACCGTTTCTCCGTCGCCATCCACCTGGTCCGAAACGACAGAAAGGCCCTGCTTCGGCTCCAGAATGCCGGAATAGCCGGATTCCAAGTCCTCCCGTCCCTCAATTCGGAAAAACCCCATGGTTTCGCCGTCCACCCGGGGAACCGCCACCAGCTTTCCGTCCCTCATGGCCTGCTCCATGATGGGCCAGGTCCTCACCTCGTGGTTGTAATCCACATAGCAGTAGACCACCTCCGCCTCCCGGTACTCAGGAAGCCCGCATACCAGCGAACAAATCCTCTCACTTCCGGTTCTCTCCGCCTCTTCTCCAAGAGCCTTTCTCCGCTCCCGCACCGTCCGCCGGATTTCCTTCTTCGTCAAGCCGTGTCCCATCATGATCCCTTCCTTTTCTTGTCCTTTCGCTCTGCCACCTTCTTGAGCTCCGTCACCGAGCCGTCCGCCTCCAGGATGCTCACCCTGTCAAGCGTCCCTCTCAAATTCTTTCGGATGGCCAGAATGTACTCCTGCCGGAGTTTCGCCTGTTCCTCCTTTTCTTCCTCCGTAAGACCCTCCGCCTTGGATTTATGATACAATTCGTTGATCCGGTTGATCTCTTTCTCCGTCATAGCTCCCTCTCTCCAATCTGCGCCAGCCGCCGTTCAAGCTTCATGCCGTCCGTCTTCCGCCTGTTCCCATCCCCTTTTCCGAACAATCATCCCAGGTATCGGAGCAGCCCCTCGAAGCGTTCCTTCATCAACTCATAGCCGTGGCGGTAAAAAGCGTCCAGCACCTCCGGCCTCTGCTCTGTCCGGGAAACCACAGGATTCTGCGGGCGGATCACGAAAATATGCCCCTTCGCCTCCAACCGATCAATGAGGTCCATGGTGCGGTTGTAAACGAGGGGTCTTCTGCAAGCCGCTTTCACAAGCTCCGGATACTCCTTGCAGGCCGCCTGGTAAATGGCCGCCGCCTGCCTGGAAAGCCGCTTCCGGTATCCGGCGTTCCTAGTTAACACCACTACGCATTTCTTATAACCCTGCCTGAGCATCCTTGCCACCGGGACGGAGTCGGCCAGTCCGCCGTCCATGTACGGAATACCGTCCACCTCCACCATCTTTGACGCCACCGGCATGCTGCAGGAAGCCCTGCAGATGGAAAGAAGCCGCTCTGCGTCTTCCCTGTCGTCCAGATACTCCGCCTTCCCCGTGACACAGTTGGTCACCGCCAGCTCGCAGCGAATCTTCGAATGTCGATAGGTCTCAAAGTCAAAGGGAAAAATTTCCTAGATCGGAAGAGCGTCGTGTAGGGAAAGAGTGTAGATCTCGGTGGTCGCCG
>CAJUOF010000308.1 GCA_910587905.1 uncultured Lachnospiraceae bacterium | reverse complement strand
GGGCTCGAGGACGAAAATGGCGGTCCATTCCAACGATCCCAACGTGGATCCGGTGGGGGCCTGTGTGGGACTAAACGGGGCCAGAGTCAATGCGGTCGTGGAGGAGCTTCGCGGGGAGAAGATCGACATTATCAACTGGAGCGACAATTCTGCGATTCTGATCGAGAATGCCTTAAGCCCTGCCAAGGTGATCTGTGTGGTGGCCGACGACGACGAGAAGACGGCGCAGGTGATCGTTCCGGACTATCAGCTTTCTTTGGCAATCGGAAAAGAAGGGCAGAATGCAAGGCTTGCGGCCAGGCTGACTGGCTTCAAGATTGATATAAAGAGTGAGACTCAGGCGAGGGAATCCGGCCTTCTGGAAGAAATCGGATACGAGGAAGGGCTGGAAGGTGAGTATGAGAGCTATGAGGATTACGATTACGAAGAAGGTTATCCGGAGGAGGATTACGCGGAAGGATACGCAGAAGAAGGCTATGAAGAGAGCTATTCGGACGGCGGTTATCCGGAGGCAGGTGATTCGGAAGGGTATGCAGACGGCGGTGAAGGAGGCGAAATTCCTGGCGGAGTGTGATGTATGAGCGTTAAAAAGAAAAGCCCACAGAGACAGTGCATCGGCTGTAATGAAATGAAGAATAAGAAGGATCTGATTCGCATTTTAAAAACTGCCGAGGGAGATATCATTCTGGATGCCACCGGAAAGAAAAACGGGCGTGGTGCATATCTGTGTTTTAACAGGGAGTGCCTGGAGCGGGCGGTGAAGGGAAAGGGCCTGGAGCGCTCTTTCAAAATGCCGGTTTCCGCTGAAGTGTACGAGAATCTCAGAAAGGAGCTGGAAGCGGTTGAGAACGAACAGAGTACGGTCGCTTTTAAGCCTGGCCATGAAGGCCGGTAAGCTGGTGAGCGGTGAGTTCCTGACCGAGAAGGCTGTTAAAACGGGAAGGGCCACGTTGGTAATAGCAGCAGAGGACGCGTCAGACAATACAAAGAAAATGTTCACGAATATGTGTACTTACTATAAAGTTCCTTTGTACTTTTGGGGTAAAAAAGAAGACCTGGGCGCTGCCATCGGAAGGGATTATCGAGCTTCCCTGGCGTTGACAGACGCGGGCTTTAGGGATGCTGTAGTTAAACAGATAAAAAGTGAGTAATCAGACGGAGGTAGTAAGTATGGCGAAAATGAGAGTGCATGAGCTTGCAAAGGAAATAGATAAAAACAATAAGGATGTTTTGGATGTGCTTCAGGCGAATGGGGTCAATGTTCAGAGTCCCTTAAGTGTCATCGACGAGGATCAGGCGGACATTGTGAGACAGGCGTATGCGCCGAAGCCGGTGCCGAAGCCGGAACCCAAACCGGAGCCGAAGGCAGAGTCGGAGGCGGCACCGAAGAAGAGGATCACGGCCGTATTTCGGTCTCAGAACAGTTCCCAGGCCGGAAAGGGGCGTTCCGGTGCCCGCCCGACAGGACCGGCCGGGATGAGAAGGGCAGGCCAGCCGGCCAAACAGGCAGGGAGCCGTCCGGCCGGCGCCTCCACCGGAGCGCGGCCTGCGGGGGGAGCAAAACCGTCGGTGCGTCCGGTAGGGCCGAAGCCTGCCATGAAACCGGCACCTCAGGGTCAGACAGCGCCGGAGACGGCAGCTAGAAAGAAGGAGGCGGCGCCTGCTGCCAGGGCGGAGAAGGCCGGCGAGGTGAGAAGCCGTTCCGTGACGCCTGCAAGGAGCGTGGACAGAAGGACACTCTATAAAGAGGGCCAGAATGTTTACAGAGACGGCCTGCATCCTTTGACACAGGATGCAAAGCGCTCCGGAGACCGGCCGGGCCAGCGCTCCTCCGACGGGAGGCGCCCGGGAGGAGACCGATCCGGTCAGAGGCCTTCCGACGGTACGAGGAGGCCGTCCGGGGACAGAAACACCGGAAGACCTTACGGGGACAGAAATGAAAGGGGCGGCGGTTCCGGCCAGATGAACCGGGATGGACGCAGAGGTCCCGCACGTCCTGGAGATTCCAGGGGAGGGGCAAGGCCCGGAGAGGGACGTAGAGGAGGCTTCGCAGCCGCAGCTCCGGGACTTGACAGTACCCAGAAAAATCAGGGAAAACAGAAGCAAAAGGCGGGAGGCCGTCAGGGCGGAAAGTATGATAAGAAGCAGGGAGATGATTTTGAGAAGCGGATGCCGAAGCGGGGGACGAAGGCTCCTGCCAAGCCGGGAGTCAAGGGTACAGAGCAGAAGCAAAAGCCCGCAGCTCCTGAGATTAAAACCATTGTGCTTCCCGAGGTTCTGACGATCAAAGAGTTGGCAGATAAGATGAAGCAGCAGCCTTCTGCCATTGTGAAAAAGCTTTTCCTGCAGGGAAAGGTGGTCACCATCAATCAGGAGATCGATTACGACACGGCGGAGGAGATCGCCATGGAGTTTGAGATTCTCTGCGAGAAGGAGGTCAAGATCAATGTGATCGAGGAACTCCTTAAAGATATCGAGGATCCGGAGGAGTCGATGGTTTCCCGTCCGCCGGTGGTCTGTGTTATGGGCCATGTGGACCACGGAAAAACTTCCCTTTTGGATGCCATCCGGGAGACCAACGTCATCGCCAGGGAGGCAGGAGGCATTACCCAGCATATCGGCGCGTCGGTGGTGGAGATCTCCGGGCAGAAGATCACATTCTTAGATACGCCCGGCCATGAAGCTTTCACGGCTATGAGAATGAGAGGCGCCCAGGCTACGGATATCGCGATCCTTGTGGTGGCGGCCGACGACGGTGTGATGCCTCAGACGGTGGAAGCCATCAACCATGCCAAGGCGGCAGGGGTGGAGATCATCGTGGCGATCAACAAGATCGATAAACCCAGCGCAAACATTGACCGGGTGAAGCAGGAGCTGGCCGAATATGAGCTGGTGCCTGAGGACTGGGGCGGAAGTACCATCTTTGTGCCGGTATCGGCCCATACCAAAGAGGGTATTGAGAATTTGCTGGAGATGATTCTCCTGACTGCGGAGGTGAAGGAGCTTAAGGCAAATCCCAATCGGAGAGCCAGAGGTTTGGTCATCGAGGCAGAGCTCGACAAGGGCAAAGGTCCGGTGGCGACCATTTTGGTGCAGAAGGGGATCCTTCATGTGGGAGATGTTATTGCCGCAGGTTCCTGCTACGGCAAAGTTCGGGCTATGATGGATGACAAGGGACGCCGGGTGAAGGAGGCAGACCCTTCCACGCCCGTGGAGATCCTGGGCCTCAACGATGTGCCCAGCGCCGGAGAGATTTTTGTCTCCCCCGAAACAGAAAAAGAAGCGAGAAGCTTTGCGGAAACCTTTATCTCGGAGGGCCGTGAAAGACTCTTGGATGACACGAAGGCGAAGCTGTCCCTGGATGATCTGTTCAACCAGATCAAGGCAGGAAATGTAAAGGAACTGGGCATTATTATCAAGGCCGATGTCCAGGGCTCCGTGGAGGCAGTGAAACAGAGCCTCGTGAAGCTTTCCAACGAGGAAGTGGTGGTGAAGGTCATCCATGGAGGCGTGGGGGCCATCAACGAATCCGACGTGTCTCTGGCTTCCGCATCCAATGCGATTATTATCGGTTTCAATGTACGGCCGGATGCTATGGCTAAGTCTGTGGCAGAGCAAGAAAAGGTAGATATCCGCCTGTACAAGGTGATCTACCAGGCCATCGAGGACGTGGAGGCTGCCATGAAGGGCATGCTGGATCCCATCTTCGAGGAGAAGGTGATCGGCCATGCAGTGGTGCGTCAGACCTTCAAGGCTTCCGGCGTCGGCACCATTGCGGGTTCCTACGTGCTGGACGGCAAGTTCCAGAGGAATTGCAGTGTGCGCTTAAGCCGCGATGGTGAGCAGCTCTTTGAGGGAGCTCTTGCGTCTCTCAGACGTTTTAAGGACGATGTGAAGGAAGTGGCCAAGGGCTTCGAGTGCGGACTTGTATTTGAGGGATTCAACGATATCAAGGAGGACGACATGGTGGAGGCCTACGTCATGGAGGAAGTCCCCAGGTAAGAAGGATCCCGGAAAGATGGGTGAAACATGCGTAAGAACAGCATAAAAAATATCCGTATCAACAGCGAAGTGCAGCGGGAGCTCAGCAACATTATTCGGACAGAGGTGAAGGATCCCAGGATCCATCCCATGACTTCCGTTGTGGCGGTGTCCGTGGCTCCAGATTTGAAATACTGTAAGGCATATATCAGCGTCCTTGGAAATGAGGAAGCGGCGAAGGAGACACTTGCGGGCCTTAAAAATGCCGTCGGCTATATTCGGCGGGCCCTCGCAGGTTCCCTAAACTTGAGAAATACACCGGAGATCCTCTTTATTCTGGATCAGTCCATCGAGTATGGGGTTCACATGACGAGACTCATCGATGAGGTCGTGGGGACGGAGGATGCAGAGTCGGGGAGTGCAGAAATAGGGAATATAGGAATGGAAGATGCAGGGGAGGGAGAGCAGCTTGGAGAACATTAAAGAGATTCTCGGTGAGGCGAAGACTGCTGTGATTTTGGGACATGTGAGGCCGGACGGAGACTGTGTCGGCTCCTGCCTGGGGCTTAAGAACTATCTGGCCTGTCTGGTCCCGGAGCTTTCCGTGAAGGTGTATCTGGGAGATATTCCGGATTCCTTCTCTTTCCTGGAAGGGGCAAAGGAGATCAGCCATGATCCTTTGGACGGGACGGTCTATGACCTTGCCATTGC
>CAJUOF010000307.1 GCA_910587905.1 uncultured Lachnospiraceae bacterium | reverse complement strand
TGGCAAGGGCTACAGGCATCCGACCAAACACAATCAATGATTTGTACCATGAGATGTGCGACAGGGTGAGTCTGGAACAGTTGGATCTTATATGTGAAGCTCTCCATTGCAAACTCGAAGAATTGATTGTACGGGTACCGGATACAGACCCTAAGATTGTACATACCAGGAACGGCTCTCTGATTTCATCATCTGACAAATAGTGCTGCAACACTGATGTCATAAAGAAAGACGTTCATTAGGCGAACGTCTTTTTTTATATCACATTTTTTTCTAGAGATTCTTCAAAGTATCCCATGTCAAAAGAGTTGTCCAAATATCCTTGGCGGATAGTGTGTATGTATTGTGATGATGGCCGGCCGGGAAGCTGCCGTTTGTCCATAATGTATACCATAGCTTTCTTCTTTTTTCCGTTTATATCAACCATGACATTCTGTTTGAAATAATAGCGTGGGTATCCCTCGTATATATCAAGGCGGGTTTCGTCCCGGGGCTGTATCTCCCAAACCAGGACAGGGACAAGTGAGCCTTTCTTTCGCCTGATCATGGCGTGCGAGTTCGTCTGTGTGCCTCTGTAGACCAGCTCCCAGTTATTTAATAGGCCAGCCGCATAAATGCTGGCAGAGGGACATCTAGCGGTCATCTGGGCCAAGTTAAGGTTGCTTCCATAAGCGACATATAATTTCCCCATAAAGTTAGTCCTCCTGTACCTTTGCATTAAATTTTTCGATGAAATCAATGGTAAGTGTAGATACTTGTCTGTCCGGGGCGGCTGCAATTAAAAAGCATTTGTCAGAACAGTAGACGCCACAGAACATGCGGTGAGAGACAATTTTCTCCCCGAGTGGAATTTTAGAACCACAATTATCACATTCTATATACTTCATAAGGCTCTCCTTTCTAGGCAACTCTGCAGGCCATTATAGCTGCTTTTTTCAGTGGCATCATAAGATGTAGGCGGCAGGTTTTAAATTCATCTCCGTAAAGACCAAGACGATTTGTGAGGATGTTCCTCATAATGGTAACCTTTTTTTCAGCTGTGTATCCGGCCATTGATCGGAACACGATTTTTTCCTGTGCTGTGATGGCCCATGCAGATACTGCTAAACAAAACTGGATATAAGCTTTGATTTTTCCGGCGTGTAGGGTACTGTTAAAAAGCCTGAATTCTACGGTTCCCTTGGAGAAATAGCTGTGGAGATTAACACCATGGTAACGTGTTTGGTTATAATGCTCATGATTGATGCCGTAGGAGTATCCGTCATTTGCTCTGCTGTACCAAATCTGTTCTGCCTTTTCCTTGGAAAGATTCTTGTCCTTTTTCATTTCATCTAAAAGATTTGCATTCAATTTTTGGCACCAACGGGATGCTCTATCACCGATTTCAAGTGCTTCATAAATCAAATCCTGTCTGGAGGTCATGAAGTTTACCAGCCTAAGGAGGGATTTGGCATTATGGTTCGCACCGTCAACATGGATGTGGATTCCGCAACTGCTGTGGGATTTAGCGCCATTTTCTCGTAATTTTCGGATGATGTTCTGTAACAGTTCCAGATCCCCATATTTAAGAGGAGGAGTTACAAATTCCACTCTGTATTCATCTAAATGTTCATAGCTTCCGTCATTTCTGATTGGTGTGATTGAGGAATCCCTCATAATCTTCCATTTTCTATTGGCCTGGTCGGCGATAGTGCGTGTCTGGTAGCAAGTGCTGTTTGGCCGTGATGGCGTGCTTCCGAGAACCTCTGCTACGATTTTAGCTGCCTTTTCCCTTGTGATTCCTGTCATTTCTACTTCTACTCCGAATAACTGATTTTTTAACATGTGTTTATCCTCCTTATGATTAAGATGTTGATTATTTTGATTAGCTTTTGCTGTTGTAAACATATTACCATATATAGCGTAGATGTCAATAGTTTTTTGATAAAAACAGTCAAAAAGTTGATTAAAAATATTGACTTTATGATTATAATGGTGTAAAATAGGAAAAAACGGAGGTGAGACGTATGATAAAATGTAATTTGTCAATTTTAATGGGGAGAGATAAAAAAAAGATACAGGACGTATGCAACGAAACCGGTTTAGCAAGGAACACCGTTGCCAATTTATATAATGAAAAAGCGACCCGGGTAGATTACAATACGATGGAGCAGCTCTGTAAAATGTTCCATTGCACAGTCGGGGAGTTGTTTGAGTATGATATGGAATAAGGACACGGTTTACCCAAAGTTGTTTGGAGAGTTTTCCTGCATATATGCATTAGAAAATAGGGAAAATGGAAAAGTATATATAGGTAGAGCGGAGAAATATACGCCTCGCCTCAGCGCACACTACTATACTTTGAAAAAGGGAACACATTCTAATGTAGAGATGCAGAGGGATTTTGATGAAGGACACGACTTTGAAGTAAAGATTTTATGCACATTCCAGCATGATTTTGATGCAAGAAGGGAAGAAATGGCTTTAGAAACCTTTTTCATCGTAAAGTATAAAGCGGTTGAAAAAGGTTATAACAAGTCGTATAATTTCAATAATAAGGAATGTGCTATAAAAGCTATACTGGCAAATGCAGAATATATTTGTAGACAGATGATATTCGAGGATGTGGTGGAAATAAATCCGTAATATCGTGACACTATGGTGACACTAATAACGGATTGTGTTGAAAGTACAGAGAGTATAAAATGGTAAATCAAGGTATGAAGTTAGGAATTTTAACAATGAAAGTTCAAGGAAGTGCCATTACCAAATCGAGTTCGAGTAACGGATAAAATCCCGGAAATGCTGATAAAATAAGGGCACTGAAAAACTCCCCTTTTTTGCGGGAGTTTTTTCTTTTCAAGATATAAACAGCACACATATACAAAAATACTCTAAAACATACAAAGAAAATGCCGCTTTACCGTGCAACAGACTCAGCTAACCTCATGATTCTCTTGATATTTGCCACAAATGCTGTGAAATACATTTGCAGTTCCATGGCAAACAGCCCTCTCGAATCCGCTCTGCGCAATCCGTGGGCTTCTTTCAATTCCCCGTTCTTTTCTTCGATCCGGTGCCGAATCTTCATCCGTTCCCTGAAATATTCGCTTTCCTCAAATTTAAGTCTTTCCAGGTTCTTTTCGCTTGCCTGGGTAATGCTGTAACTCCGTTCCTTTGATTTCCCTTTCCCTACACGGCAGCTTTCTCTTAACGGGCATTTCCTGCATTTCACTTTGCTGAATATATATCTTAAATATGTATTCCCGTTCTTTGCTTCCCGCTTCTCTACCCGCATCGCCAGTTCCCCAGCTGGGCACTGCAGCATTCCGGCATCCTTATTATAACAGAACCCTTCCTCCAGCCTCCCGTTTGCAGCTGCTGCTACAGCCGTATTGGTCCGCGCTATCAATGAGATCCCTTCGCCGCAGGCTTCCAGATTGTCATCACTGACATATGCCATATCCCCGATCACTTCTGTTACTTCTATCCCGTTTCCCTGCACTTTTTCTATCAGTCCCGGTAATTCCTGCCCGTCCGGTGCCCCTCCATGGGTTACGCTTACCCCCGCAATCAAACGATCTTCTGTCATCGCCAGGTGGTTTTTATATCCGTAAAATGTGCTTGTTGCCGTCTTATGCCCAAACCTCGCATCTTTATCATCCTTTGAACGAATGTCCCTGATCGTTTCCTCTTCAAGCAGTTCCTTCATTTCCATGAAAAGATCTTGTATCTTCCGGCTGCCGCAGGCCGCTATCCCTTCCTCCAGAGCCTTTAGCAGTTCCTTCGTATATGCAATCTCTTCCTCCAGTCCGGCTTCCAATGACGGCTTTTCAGGAAATTTTTCCGATAATTCAAAAGCATTTTTATAGATTTCCTTCCGAAGCTGTTTGCTCATATCCCGCAGAATCTGTGTAGGGGATTTCGCGCGGACAGATGCATTTGTATGGGTGGAATCCACGATAATGGTTCCAGATTTTATCAGGCCTTTATCCAAAGCCTGCTGTATTGTTTCCTTTAACATCTCTTCCAGAATGTCTTCTGTAATGCGGGTTTTCCTAAATTTTGTGAGAAGGCTGGGATCGATCATTTTCGCTTCCGGTTCCAAGTCCAGAAAAAATTTATATGCCATATCCGTCTGGGCGCTGCTGATCAGGGCTTCATCTGACAGATCGTACAGCTTTTTCAAAAACAACAGTTTGAACATCATCTCCGGTTCTTTTGCCGGGCGTCCAAAATTTTCACAATACTGTTTACGCAGCATTGGATTTACAAAGCTGAAATCGATGTTCTCTTTCATTTTCCGCAGAAGATGATTGGCGGGAATAATCGCATCGTAAATCCCCTGATACGGTGATAATGGTAGTTTCAACTGTGAATGATCTTTCAGCATTTTGAGGCCCCCCTTCCCATATTTCTATTATAATGCCAACACTGAAAAAAGCCCAATTCTTTTAGTATAGAATCAGACTTTTTCAGTGCCCTCAAAATTAAGGATTTCATTGGAATTGAATTACAAACCATGGATACAACCGGAACTGTGTGGCCTGAACGCCAGAGGTTTTTGAAGGAGCAAGGTGTTGAGGTAAGTCCACTAGATTTGAATAATAAAAAGACATTCGGGATGAACTGGAAAATGACTTTGAAAACGATTCTTATCCAGATGCATCACAAAAGCGAAACATTTGAACAGTTGAATAAGCATTTGGTTTTGATTATCCAGAAGCCTTTATATGAACACATGAGACGTAACTTCAATTTTGATGGAATTGAAGGTGTTAGACTTGGCGATCCTGTTCATATTCATGTTTATAATTTTGAAGAGGGGGAGAACAAATTAAATCTTTCTCTTCATACACGGGTTAGTACGGATTCGGCGGGGATTGCCAACTGCCTTGGCTTAAATGCGGAAGGAAAAGTTGAGCTGCAGGATTTGATTCGTATGCTTGAGCCAAAGCTTGTCGAAGGGAATAGGTTGAAAATTGGAATGACTGACTAAGGGTTCTATTAGTCGTCGAACAGAAAAAACAGAAAATGGAATATGGAAAGCCGTTCTGTCCGAAAAGTGGCAGGGCGGCTTCTCTATGTATCTGGAATTTTTCGCTCAATTCACGAAAGGTATAAGCATATAGAAAATTGGTATTTGTCAAAAAAGTTTTCAGACAATATAATAGAGATAATACAGGAATATGAAGAAGGGAGTTTTTAAATTATGGATGAGAGAATTTTGTACCCGTCCTTCAGCGGGATCAATACATTTCTCAGAGCACCGTATGTGAAGGTGGACGAGGTAAAGGAGGGGGACTATGTGATCTCCGGGGTTCCCTATGATGTGACCATCGGGACCAGGCCGGGGCCCCGCTACGCACCCAATGCCATCCGGGAGGAGACCAGGCATTTTATCTATCATCTCTGTGCCATCGACGGCGAGGTGATCGATGTGTGCACCAAGAGGCGGATGCTGGCGGAGCCGAAGGAGATCGTGAAGGATATCGGGGATATCCGAGTTTATCCTACGGATGTCTGCAAGACGACGGACAGTGTGGCGGCAGTGATCGCCAAGATCACGGAGAAGGGAGCGACGCCTGTGACGCTGGGCGGGGATCACTATGTGGCCTGGCCGGTGGTTAAGGGGTTTGAGGAAGGGTATTCGAAGAGACTCGGCAGGCAGGCAAAGATCGGGTACATCCATGTGGATTCCCATATGGACATGTATGACGGCAACGATACCTGGGGAAAATATTATCAGGGCTCTCCGGCCAGGAGAATCAGCGAGCTCGCAGGGGTGGACTTAAAGAATATGGTGTTTGTGGGGCTCAATGGCACCACCGGCGTGGAGGGCTATGAGTATGCCGTGAACGGCGGAGCCACCCTCTACACCATCGACGATATCCGGGAACAGGGGATCCGGAAGATTATGGAGAGAGCCCTTGAGATTGCTTCGGAGGGTTGTGACACCGTCTATGTGACCATCGACATCGATGTGGTGGACAATGCATTTGCCTGCGGGACCGGCTGCTATGTGTTTGGCGGGATTACGGCGGAGGAGCTTCTCACCATTGGCACGATGCTGGGAGCTGCGTCCAATATCGGCGGGATTGATATGGTGGAGGTATCGCCGCCCTGCGATCCGACTGGCTCCACCAACCGTCTGGCGGCCAGTACACTGATCAACTTTTTGAAACCCAGATTGTTTGAATTTCGTTGAAGGAGACCGGCATGACCTTGAAAGAGCTTAGGGGGATCGCGGAGAACTATCGGGACCGGATCATTTGCCACAGGGAATATCTGCATCAGTACCCGGAGCTTCCCTTCTGTGAAGAAAATACGTCTGCCTATGTGAAAAAAGAATTGGGGAGGATGGGGATTCCCTATCGGTGCTGCGAAGGCAACTATGGGATTGTCGCCACACTGGACGGGGCCAGGCCGGGAAAGACGATCGGATTTCGCGCGGACATGGACGCCTTAAAGATCGAGGAGCAAAATGAGGTTCCCTATCGGTCGAAGAATCCGGGAGTGATGCACGCCTGCGGGCACGACGGCCATACGGCAGTCCTTCTGGGGCTGGCGGAGGCGCTGTCGGAGCATAGAGAACTGGTGTCGGGGAAGATTCTCTTCTTCTTCCAGCCGGCGGAGGAACTGGCGCCCGGCGGGGCGAAGGCCATGGTGGACCAGGGCTTTGTCGATGAGGCGTCGGAAGTCTATGCGCTTCACTTTCAGGGAGAGACGCAGACGGGAACCATAAGAACCACAGAGGGGGTCCTCATGGCGAATGCGGACGCCATTACCATCAGACTTCACGGAAAGAGTGCCCACGCAGCGGACCCGAACTTGGCGGCGGACGCGCTTTTAGCGGGGGCGGCGGCTGTCTGTGCTCTCCAGAATATCGTCTCCCGTTTCGTGAACCCTCTGGACGCGGCCGTGGTCAGCATTTGTACGTTCCACTCCGGGGAACATGTTCATAATATCCTGCAGGATGAGGCACTTCTTCTGGGGACGGTGCGGACCTTCGCCCCGGAAGCAAGAAAGTGTGTGGAGGAAAAGATTCACGAGATTCTGAAAGGCATCTGTGAGATCTACGGGACCACCTATGAGCTCGGCTATGAGAAGGGCTATCCGGCCCTGGTCAATGACCAGAAGGTGGCGAAGCGTGCAATCGGCGCTTTGGAACAGGCCGGTTTTCAGGTGGAACGCTGCAGGCCGGACATGGGCGGAGAGGATTTTGCCTATTTTTTGAATCACCGGCCGGGATTTTTTGCCTACATCGGCTGTGGAAACCGGGAGAGAAATCGGATGGCCCCGGTCCATACGCCTTACTTTGATATTGATCCGGACGCGCTTGTGACAGCGCTTTTCGGAGAACTGGTGCTTTATGAAAATGCGGTTGGAGAAATTTCTGGCTGATATTTTTATGAAACTATAACTTTTAAGGAGGAACACGAGATGAAACGATGGACAGCAGTTTTACTGGCTCTTGCCCTGGTGCTTTCTGTGGCCGGATGCGGCAGCAGGAATTCGGACGATGGCGCGGGGGAGACAAAGGCTCCGGCGGCCCAGACAGATGAGGCCGGTCAGGGGGATCAGTCAGAGGAAGCGAAGGAGACGGAAGGCGCGGCCGCAGGAAATTATAAGATCGGCATTGTGACCGGGACGGTGGCCCAGACAGAGGAAGAATACCGGGCGGCCCAGTCCATGAAGGAACTCTACGGAGAAGAGCACATTGTGACGGCGACTTATCCGGACAACTTTGAGAGCGAACAGCAGCAGGTCATTCAGACCATCAAGAACATGGCCCAGGAGCCGGATATGAAGGCGATCATCATGTGCCAGGCGGTTCCCGGAACCAAGGTCGCTTTTGAGGCGATCAAGAACGACCCGGCGACCAAGGACATTCTTTTAGTGGCGGGCGTTCCCTTCGAGGATCCCAATGTCATTACCACGGCGGCGGACATCTCCATCGACGCGGATCATCCCAACATCGGCTATACCATGACGGCACAGGCCAAAGAGATGGGAGCGGAAACCTTTATTTTCTACTCCTTTGCCCGCCACATGGCTCAGGAGCTGGTGGTACAGAAGCGGGATAACGTGGAGAAAGCCTGCAAGGAGCAGGGGATCAATTTTGTATATGTGGAGTGCGTGGATCCCATGGGTGAGCAGGGCGTATCCGGGGCCCAGCAGTGGATCTTGGAGGATCTGCCTAGAAAGCTGGAAGAGTACGGGGACAATGTGGCGTTCTTTGCCACCAACTGTTCTCTCCAGGTTCCCATCATTACGACCATTTTGAACGACCAGGAGCATCACTCCCTGTACCCGCTCCAGTGCTGTCCGTCTCCGCTCCATGCACTTCCGGAGGCTCTTGGACTGGAGATCCCGGATGACAAGAAAGCGGATGTGCCTTATATCCTGGAGGCAGAGGCGGCCGCCGTCAAGGAAAAGGGCGGCGAGGGAAGGATTGCCACCTGGGCAGCGCCGACGGACTACAGCATCATTGTGGGAAGCGTCGCTTATGCGCTGGAGTATATCAATGGAAACACGAACGGATTGAACGACGAGGAAGTATACCTGAAATGTATGAATGACATTGCCAATGGCGCCGAGATCACATTGAACCATGTGGTTGACAGCCAGACCGGGAATACTTATGACAATTACTATCTGTTCTCATCCACTTACGTGACCTATTAGAGGCAGAGAACAGCCGGACCGACTGCCTGCGGTAAAAAGCCGCAGGCAGTCGGTGTTATGGGTAAAAGACAGGAGAAAATTGGTGGGAGGAGGATAACATGGAAGAGCATTATGTCCTACAGATGAAAAAGATCGGGAAGGAATATTCGGGAAATCCGGTGTTGAAGGGGATTGACCTGAATGTGAAGCCCGGCGAGATCCATGCTCTTTTGGGAGAGAACGGAGCGGGAAAGTCTACGCTCATGAACATCCTTTTCGGAATGCCTGTGATTCAGAATACGGGGGGCTACACAGGGGAGCTCTTTGTAGGCGGAGAGAAGGTGCGGATTCAGTCGCCGAAGGATGCGATGAATCTGGGAATTGGAATGGTTCACCAGGAGTTTATGCTGATCCCTGGTTTTACGGTATACGAGAATTTAAAGCTGAACAGAGAAGTGACAAAGGGAAACCTGATCAGCAAGGTCATCGGAAAGAGCTATGAGACTCTGGATATCCCCGCTATGCGGGCCGACACGAAGGAATCCCTGGAAAAAGTGGGAATGGAGCTTGACACGGAGGAGGTGGTGTCGGAGCTTCCCGTGGGCCATATGCAGTTTCTGGAGATCGCCAGGGAGATTGACAAGACGGGGCTTCGCCTTCTGGTGTTCGACGAGCCGACGGCTGTGTTAAATGAGACGGAGGCTGCAGGTCTTTTGGCCAGTATGAAACGGCTGGCTTCCATGGGGATCGCCATCATCTTTATCACCCACAGGCTCCAGGAGGTGATCGACGTCTGCGACGCGGTCACGATTCTTCGGGACGGAAGTCTGGTGGCCGGCTGCATGGTGAAGGAGACGGACGCCGCAAAGCTGGCGGAGATGATGGTGGGCCGGAGTGTGAGCTACGGCGACATCCAGTCTAGAGGGGAGGCGGCCTCTGACTCAGATATTGTACTGGAACTGAAAGATTTCTCCGTGGATATGCCGGGGGAACAGGTTCGGAACATTGATCTGAAGGTGAGACGCGGAGAGATCATCGGGATCGGTGGTCTGGCGGGCCAGGGGAAGCTGGGAATTCCCAACGGAGCCATGGGGCTGTGCCCGGCAAGCGGAGAGCTCTTGTATGAAGGGAAACCCTTGCCGCTCAATCAGCCCGGAAAAATTTTGGCCCAGGGGATCTCGTTTCTGTCGGAGGACAGGAAGAAAGTCGGTCTCAACCTGGCGGATTCCATTGAAAACAATATGGTGTTTGGCGCCATGCAGGTCGGACGGGAATATCTCTATGATTTTCGCCTCTTCTCTGTCCGCAACAGCCGAAAGATCAGGTCCTTTGCCAACCGTATGATCGAGGAGTTCGACATCCGGTGTGTGGGACCGGAGCAGACGGCAGGCAGTCTGTCCGGCGGAAACCAGCAAAAGGTCTGTCTGGCTAAGGCGCTGGCCTTAAATCCCAAGGTACTCTTTGTCTCAGAACCCACGAGGGGGATTGATATCGGCGCCAAAAAGCTGGTGTTAGATAAACTTAAGGAGCTGAGCCATAAACAGGGCTTGACGATCGTTCTGGTATCCAGTGAGCTTCAGGAGCTTCGTTCCATCTGCGACCGGATTGTGATCGTTTGCGGAGGCAAGATTGCGGATATTCTTTTACCTGGAGAGGACGATGCGAAATTCGGCTTGGCTATGGCCGGCGAAGGGGAGGGACGCAGATGAATAACAAGAAAGAGACTCCTTTTTCCGAGTGGAAGAAGGTGGTGGGCAATATCGGGATTTCCAGGCTGATCGTGGTCCTGTTTTTTATCTTTTTGCTCTGTATGACGCCGGCCCAGGAGATGCCGGGGACCATCACCAACGTGCTCACCCGCGTGGGGATGCACGGTGTGCTGGTGCTCTGTATGGTGCCCTCCATCCGGTCGGGCTTAGGACCTAACTTTGCGGTGCCCTTTGGAATCCTGGCAGGGCTTTTGGGCGGCCTTATCTCCGTGGAGATGAACCTCACGGGCTTGGGAGGATTTTTGGTGGCAGTTTTGTTTGCCCTGCTCTTTTCGTTCCCCATGGGGCTTCTGTTCGGTTATTTGATGAACCGGGTAAAAGGGTCGGAAATGATGGTTGCCACCTACTTTGGATATGCCCTGGTCTCCATCATGTGTATTGGATGGCTGCTCCTTCCCTTTACGAACAATGCGATCACCTGGTCCATGGGAAAGGGCTTGCGGAACACCATCAATTTACAGCCCTATTTCGGCAATGCCCTCAATGATCTTGGGGCGATCGAAAAATCCTATGCTCCGGGGGAGAGTATGGTGATCCCCGTGTGGCTGTTTTTGATCTGGGCGGTGGTCTGCGGATTCCTCTACTGGAGTTTTGTGAGACGAAAGAGTGTGGACGTGGAGGCGATGACAGAGGCGGAGCTTGCAGCCTGGGGAGCCGAACAGAAAAGACGGAGGAAAACGGGAATTGCAGGAATCTGCCTGGTGAGTGCGGCGGCCGGCATTTTCGCCTCGGGAGTTTTTGGATTTTTAAAGCCGGTGAGGGATGTGCTCAGTGTGCATCTGACGATGAAGGCGGCAACCTCCATGGAGATTCCCACGGGGATGTTGGTCTTTTTCCTGCTTGCCTGTCTGGGGATGTGGCTGTTTAACAGGAGCAAAACAGGAATTGCCATGTCGGCCGTCGGGCAGAGTCCGGACTGTG
>CAJUOF010000306.1 GCA_910587905.1 uncultured Lachnospiraceae bacterium | reverse complement strand
GGCGTTAAGCCCGTGTCGTTCATGACCAGCTTGATCTGCTCCGGCTTAAAGCCAGCCTGACGAAGGGTCTCATGGGCATGGGTCAGCGTTCCGATGTCGGCGCCCTGTCCGTGATCCTCCCAGGAATTGTAGATGGTAACGGTGCCGTCCGCATTGAGCTCTGCCCAGGCTTCCGAGGAGTCCACGCCGTCCAGGCCGCAGCCATAGATACCCAGGGAAACGCCGACACCGTATTTGTACTTGCCGTCCTCGCTCTTGGTTTTGTTGAGTTCCTCCGCATACGCCTTGTTGGCCTGATACTTGGGCCTTGCCAGGTCAAAGAGATCCTCCAGGCAGTACACATCCGGCTTACAGCCGTTGGGCGTGGTGGAACCCTCGGACTCCTTGTAGCAGTTCATGGCACGGAACTCGAAGGGATCGATCCCCATCTTCGCCGCCATCACATCCAGGGCGATGTCGCCGCCCATGAAGGACTGGGGCGCACCGTAGCCTCTGAAGGCCGCACCATAGGCATGGTTCGTGCAGACCGTCTGAGACTTATTGCGGATATTCTTGATATCCATGCCGGCGCCCACGAACTGGCTCAGACGCATGGTCAAAAGATCGCCGAACTCCGAGTAAGGACCATGATCGATATAGTTGTCGCCTTCCAGAGCCAGAAGCTTGCCGTTCTCGTCGGCGGCCAGCTTGATGTTCATAAAGCCGGGGCTTCTCTTTCCGGTGTAGGTGATCATCTGATACATGTCAAAATTCAGGGCCACGGGGCGCTTCGTCACCAGAGCCGCCACACCCACCAGAGCCTCAATGGTCGGAGAGAACTTATAGCCAAACGTGCCGCCCGCATGGAGCTGAACCAGTCTCAGCTTCTCCGGAGCCACGCCAATACCCTCGCCGATCATGGCATGGTGCAGATGGATCCCGATGGATTTGGAGTGGATGGTCAGACGGCCTTCTTCGTCAGTGTAGGCGTAAGCCACGTCCGGCTCAATGGGAAGATGAGGCTGACGAGAACAATACGCTTCCACCTCAACCACATTGGGTGCGCTCTCCATGATGGGAGCCGTGTCGTCCCCCTTGATACAGTTGGTCTCATAATAGACATTCGGCGTGCCGGGATGGATCTCGATGGCATCGGGAGCCATGGCTTCCGGAGCGGACATGTAGGCCGGAAGGACCTCCAGATCCACCTTCACCGCCTTGGCGGCCGCTTTCGCATGCGCTGCCGTGTCCGCACAGACCATGGCAATGGCGTCACCATACTGGAACACCTTCTCGTCACAGAGAATCGGGCGGTCCCAGCCGTCTCCCTTGTTGGTGGGGAAGGTGATGAGACCGGTGATCCGGTTCTTGCCGGGCACGTCCTTATATGTAATGATCCGCTCCACGCCGGGCATCTTCTCGGCCTCGGAGCAGTCAATGCCTTTGATATTGGCATGGGAGACTTCCGCCTGCACCAGAGCGATCTGCAGCGTATCCTCCGGCAGGTTCTTGATCTCGTCGGCGCCGAAGTTCCACTGGCCGGTCACCTTGGCGGCGCCGGAAGGACGGGCATAGCTGGTCCCGATAATCTTATTGTCCGTGGGAAGGAACATGAGGTCCTCCTTGGACATCTCGCCCCGGAGCACCTTCGCCGCATCCATGACAGCGTCAATGAGAGGCTTGTAGCCGGTACAGCGGCAGAGGTTCCGGTTCTTGTTGAACCATTCCCGCACTTCCTCCCTGGTGGGAGAAGGATTGTTCTCCAGAAGCACCTTGGCGCTCATGATAAAGCCGGGAGAACAAAAGCCGCACTGGGCGCAGCCGTGGGCCACCCAGGCCGCCTGCAGCGGATGAAGGTCGTCCAGCGTCCCGATCCCCTCGATGGTCTCCACCTTCGCATAGTCCGGAACCTTTGCGATCTTCGTGATACAGGAGCGGGTCACCTTTCCGTCCACGATGACGTTACACGCACCACAGTGTCCCTCGCCGCAGCCGATCTTACAGCCGGTGAGGAGCAGGCGGTCCCTCAGCACCTGAGCCAGAGACTCACTTCCGTCCACCACAATGGTGCGTTCCACCCCATTGATGATAAGTACTTTTTTGATCATTCGATACCCTCCTTCTACAAAAACAAAATTCCCCTGGTTCCCGCAACGGCAATATGCATCCACATCCCCCGGAGGATCGATCGTCAAGGGCAGATTACTTTGCCATTGACGATACGAAAACCCTTGCCCTTTCTGTCCCCGCAATGCTAGAATAGATCTATCAAGATCATGGAGGTATTTCTTATGGAATTACGTGAGATCCACGCCAGCATGGTCACCGTCGAGGTGACCGACGAAAAAACCGGTGAAACGTTCCGCCGAGAACTCCCCATCGACTTTTATGAAACCGCCAATCTCCTCCGCCTTCGGGGGGAGGATCTAAACGGGAATCCAAGCGAGCTGGTCTTTCTCTCGGACATCGGCATGGACAGGCTGAAAGGCCTTATGGGAAAGGGACCCAACGAAGACCCCTGCGGTTCCCACAGTAAAAATCCATAAACATACTGCAGTCTATGGGTTCAGTATAGTTCATTCTGCCGATTTCGTCAATAAATTTTTTGAAATTCCGATATTTTTTCAAAAAATATTTGAAAAAATTTTGTCAATATTGCACAGTTTTGGGATATAGCGCTTTGAATCATAGAGAGGAATACGCATGAAGATCATCTTATTTGGAAGCGGACAGGGGGGACAGATGGCCGCCCGCTGGCTCCCGGCGGCGGGGGAGCTTCTGGCCTTTGCCGACAATAATCCCAAAAAACAGGGAACGGTCCTGGGACAGGTTCCCGTCATCTCCCCGGAACAGATTCCGGCCATGGGCCCGGATCTGGTGTGGATCACCGTCTTAAACCGGGAGGCGGCCCGGGGGATCGAGGGCCAGCTCCGGGAGCTCGGATACGGCGGGGAGATCCGCACCTTAAATCCCTTCCGGGATCTGATGGACCTCAGACTCGCCCAGGTACGGCTTCTGGCCGCAGAGATAAACGCCGCCAAGCTTCCCGGAGCCGTCGCCGAGCTTGGCGTCTACCAGGGCGCCCTGGCGGCGGAGCTGAACCAGCTCTTTCCGGACCGGCCCCTCTATCTCTTCGACACTTTCAGCGGCTTTTCCAGCGCCGACGTGGAAACGGAACGACAGCTTGACGTCTGCACAAGGGCTTCGGCCGGGGACTTTGGCGACACCAGCGAGGAACTGGTCCGAAGCCGCCTGCCCCACCCGGAGCGGGCCGTTTTCTGCAAGGGACATTTCCCGGAAACCCTCCCGGAGAACCTGCCGCCCCTGGCCTTCGTGAGCCTGGACCCGGATCTCTACGAACCGACCCTCTCGGGCCTTTACGCCTTCTGGCCGAAGCTGGTCCCCGGCGGCGTGATCCTGGTCCACGACTACAACAGCTCCCAGTTTCCGGGAGCCGGGAAGGCCGTGCGGCAGTTCTGCCTGGAAGAAGGGCTGATGGCGATCCCCCTGGCCGACCTCCACGGGAGCGCCATGCTGGTCAAACAGAAATAGGACGAGGGCCCCTTCCACTCCTAACATTGCCAACGGCAGAGTAGAAAGAGCATCTACATGCCCGCTAACAGGTTGGAAACAAAGGCCTCCGTGATCTCAAAAATGGAGTAATCGACATTATCCACACGGGCAAGCTTCATCGCCTCCAACTGTTTTTCCGTGTGCGCCGTGTAGGGATACACGCCAAAAAGGAAGGGGAACAAGGCATATAGAAAGCCCTGGATATCTCCATCCGTCATGTGAGGGAAAAACTTTTCCAGGCAGGCGGCGACGGCCCGCCTGGCGTCCGCATAGGCCACTTTAAATGCCACAAGGTTTTCCAGGCGGCTGTTCCCCTCCATATCATAGAGGTTCATGGAGATCAGCTTCAACATACAGCCTCTCTTTTCCAGAGTGCGGGCGAGCTCCCTCGCAAATCCGGCACCGGACAGGGTATCATTGTTTTGAAGGACCGCCCTTAAATCCGCAGTCCACCGATCATGCTCCCGTCCGAGCAGGGCAAGAAAAATCTCCTCCTTCGTCTGAAAATAATTATAGATGGAGGTGCGGGTAAAAGAGGTTTTCGCCCCAATGTCCCGGATCGTAATATCCTTGAACCCCATCGTCTCATAAAGAGAGGCGCATACGTTTATAATCTCTTCTTTTCTTGCACGAATCAATTCTTCCGAACCCTTTGGCATATCTGTCCCCTCTTGCTGAGCAAATTTCTGTAGCAAAAATATTTCCACCTGTGCGGTTAGAATATTGGATTCTATCTTCGTCAGGGAACAGCCATTTGAAGCAGACGATAGGCAGATTTTGCAGATTTATTGGCCGTCTGCTATATCTCCTGCCCGGCTGTAAGCTTTGGCTGCAAAAGTTACCCCTGCAAAATATGTTTTGCCCAGTCCGCCGCACCTCGCCCGTTCAAAAGCTGTCCTTTTTCCCAGGAGGCCCCAGGGCAGTGAGCCCTAAGACTCTTCTCCGCTTTTCCGATCCCGCTGCCGCCGGATGTGGCAAAGGGAATCAGGGTTTTGCCGGAAAAATCGTAGCTTTCAAGGAAGGTGTCCACGATCCGGGGCTCCACATACCACCAAACCGGGAAGCCCACCAGAACCGTATCATACCGGTCCATATCCTCCACAGGCGCCGCAATCGCCGGACGACAGCCCGGATCGTTCATCTCTGCGGTGCTGCGGCTCTTCTTGTCCGTCCAGTCCAGGTCTGCGGACGTGTAAGGCACCTCCGGACAGATCTCGTACAGATCCGCTCCCACCGTCTCCGCCACCTCCTTGGCTACTCGTGCCGTCACGCCGCTGGCAGAAAAATAGGCGATCAAAACCTTCTTGCTCATATGAAATTCTCCTTTCACCTGATCTTGACACTGTGTCACCATTCGTAGTATAGCACTGTTCTGACACTGTGTCAACTATAGTAAACGACAAAAATATTTGCCGTCTGCTATATAAAATCACATCTTGAGTTTCCCTAACACTCCCATCGGCAGCGCCCGATATCCACATGAAAATCATCCTTAAAGGGAACACCCTCCTCAAGGAGCAGATATCTTTGCTCCTGCCATCCCGGGACCAGCCGTCCCGCATGGTTCACCACCCTGTGGCAGGGATAGTCTCCATAATATTCGGCCATGGAAAGCACCTTTCCCACAAGCCTCGCATTCTTGTCTCTGCCGATCAGGCGGGCAATCTGTCCGTAGGTGGCAACACACCCCTCCGGAATTTCCTCCACCACGGAGAGAATTTCGTAGATCAGGTCATCGTCTAATGTTCGCCCCGTTATCATGATATATTTATTTTTCTTTGCGTATTGCGGTTTTTCGCTGCCAGACGAAACGCCTTTTCCATCGCAGGCGTAAGCTCCGGAGAATCCTCGTCAAATACAATCTCCCTCTTTGCCGCTTCTTTTATCTGCTTGATCTGCTCCTCTGTGGGCACTTGATTTTTATCCAAAGTAGCTGTCCGTATCATAGTAAATTCTCCTTTCTGTCTTGGTGGCAAGCCTTGCCGATATCAGACGTATATTTTCCTTACGTTCCCTTCCCTATTCTCTTGTTTCCATATTACCATAAACCTTCCCCATCTACAAGCCAAGAGACACCGGATTCTTCCACGGCCTGTTGTTTGCAAGCCATCCCTGCCTTGCCCAATACGCTCCGTCCGGATATTCCGGATCGTTTTTATGTAACGATTTTTGCAGCATGCGGCAGAACAGAAACTTAACCCTTATCGCAAGCCTTACCCTCGGAGGTCTTTCGTAATGGATGTGAGAAAACTTCTTTGACAGCCGCTCCATCCTCTTTGTAAGTTCCAGGCGCTTCTTTTCCTCAAGCTCTTCCCAGACGATCGCTCCCATCAGTCTCCCCTTAAATACGGCGATCTGGGAAATTCCCCACCAGGAAAGACTGTGCTTGATATCCTTTGCCGTGGCCCCTGCGCCCGCCCCAAGGCACTGGGTGATAATGACCGCCCGCTTTCCAAACATCTCAGGTGCCGGACGATGATTCATC
>CAJUOF010000305.1 GCA_910587905.1 uncultured Lachnospiraceae bacterium | reverse complement strand
TTCCCGTTTTTGGCCCATCCGGTCCAACCAAAGGACTGACAGTGTACGCGGTAGTAGATGTCAAATTGTTCCTCCATGGCTCCCGTCAGGCGGATCCGGATGGCTTCCAGCCGCTTGGCTTTTCCGGTGGTTCCGGAGACGGCTCCGTCGTTCACCCAGTTTTGCCATCCGTAGGATTGGACGTGGGTGCAGTATTCCACGCTCCCCTCTGTCATGGAGTGGTTTTCCAGCCGGATTTTGATGCCCTCCAGCCGTTTTGCCTTTCCCGTGGTTCCATTTGGCTGTCCGTTGGAGGATTCCCTTTGCCAGCCGTAGGTTTGTACATGAGTCTGGTAAGTCACCTTTAAATTTTCCCGATAGGAATTTTGGGTATCGCCGGGGGCATCTTCGCCCTTTTCCACAAGAGTGATTTGTATGGATTCTAACCGCTTGGCATATCCCATGCTTCCGCAGGGAGCGCCGTTTTTGGCCCATCCGGTCCACCCGAAGGACTGGCAGTGTACCCGGTAATAAATGTCATAGCGCTCTGCGACGGCTCCTGCCAGGCGAATCTCAATGGCTTCCAACCGTTTTTTCTGCCCGGTGGTTCCGCTTTCCGCACCATCCTTTACCCACTCCAGCCAGCCGTAAGTCTGCACATGGGTGCGGTATTCGATGCTTCCGGAGAGAGAGGATGCAGAGTCCAGATGGATTTTGATAGACTCCAGCCGCTTGGAGAGGCCGGTAGTTCCACTCTCGTCTCCGCCGCTTACTTCATCCAGCCAACCGAAGGATTGTACGTGAGTGGTATAGAAAACCTGGGGAGCGGCAGTTTGATAGAGGGTGAGTTCCTCATCAGTCTCAGATTCTTGAGGGGAGGCTGATGGTTCTCCGGGCACAGCCTCTGACCCTGATTCAATGGCTGGATCGGCCGCAGTGGATCCTTCCATGCCTTCTTCCGCAGGAACCGTGCCAACCGTATCTTCCATTATAATAGAAGGTTCAGAGATATCTGTCAGAATGGCAGTTTCCGATTCGCTGGCCTGTGATTCCGCGTCGGAGGCGTTCACCGAAACAGCATTTACCTTTAGAGAACTTCCGAGAAGGGCGATACCAAACAGAGTGCCCAGAGCCATCCGCCATTGTTTTTTCCAAAAAGTGTTTTTCATGTTGAATCCTCCATCCATATCTGTCCACACGACAACTTCTATTATATAGGGAATTTCCTCATCTTGCAATCACCAAAAATCCTGTCAAAAACAGAAAATTTTCTTTGGAAATGTCGAAATATGCGGGAAAATGCGACGGAATCCATTTGCCTTTTGCCGAAAAATGACTTAGAATGGCTAGTAGAAAGGAGACGGTAAAAAAACTACGAAAAAGGTCAGAGGGTGCAAAAGTTGAAAAAGAAAATTGAAGAAACAAGACAAAGATTAAATGAAGCCATTGAAGAACATGTATCGTTGGAAAAGGTTCTAGAGCTGAGTCGGGAGCTTGATTTCTTAGTTGAACAGTATCTGGAACAGATCGAAAAGTAAAGGCTTCACGATACCGGGCGATGAAAATGCCGGGTAAAGATTGAAAAATTCCAGAACATAAAAAGTCGGAACATGCAGGGTAGGTCATCACCCTGCATGTTCTGTTTTTTGTTGTCGAAAACTTTTTGGGAAAAAAGATGGAAATTCCCTTGCTATTTCCATGTAGATACCGTAAAATGATATCAGGTGGTTAAAAAGTGGGTTAAAATGGTGTGAAGTGGTAGATAACTGGGTGGCACAGATGACGAATCAGTTTATGGGTGAATACAATCATACGATGGACGCCAAGGGGCGTCTTATTGTTCCCGCCAAATTCAGAGAAGCAGGCGGGGACAAGTTTATCGTGACAAAGGGGCTGGACAAGTGCCTGTTTGTATTCACACAGGAAAAGTGGAGTTCTGTTGTTGCCAGTGTCAGCCAAATGTCATTAACCAGTGGAAATGCCAGAAAATTCTCCCGCTTTTTCATCGGAAGTGCCGGAGAGTGTGAGGTGGACAAGCAGGGACGAATTCTGGTTCCCGCGAGTCTCAGGACCTATGCGGGATTAGAAAAAGAAGTCGTTCTGGTGGGAGTCGGCAGCAGAGTGGAGATCTGGAACCGGGAGGCCTGGGAGGATGCCAGTGATTATGAAGGAATTGAAGAGATTGCCGAAGGGCTGGAGGAGCTGCGATTTTAGCCATGGGATTTGAACATAAGTCGGTACTCCTGACGGAGACAGTAAACTACTTGAACATCAAGCCGGACGGCATATACGTGGACGGTACCCTGGGTGGGGGCGGTCATGCGGAGGCCGTGTGTAAGAGGCTTTCCGGTGCGGGGAGATATGTGGGAATGGACCAGGATGAAGCGGCGATCTTGGCAGCGACAGAACGTTTGGCCCCTTTTGGTGATCTGGTGACGATTGTGAGGAGCAATTATGAGTACATGAAAGATGTGCTTGGAACGCTCCGGATTGAAGCCGCAGACGGGATTCTTCTGGATCTGGGAGTGTCCTCCTATCAGTTGGACACTCTGGAGAGAGGATTTTCTTATAAGGAAGACACTGTGCTGGACATGCGTATGGACCAAAGACAAGCTGTGACGGCGAAAGAGATTGTCAATGAGTTCAGTGAAGAGGAGTTGTTCCGCATGATCCGGGATTACGGGGAAGATAAATTTGCCCGGAACATCGCAAAACATATTGTGGCGGCCAGGAGGCAGAAAGAGATACGGACGACAGGAGAGCTTGTTGAGATCATCAAAGGGGCTGTTCCTGCGAAAGTGAGGATGGCGGGAGGGCATCCGGCGAAAAAAACCTTTCAGGCGATCCGGATTGAACTAAACAGGGAGCTTGAGGTTCTGGAAAATTCCCTGGACGAAATGATCGGGCTTTTGAAGCCGGGAGGACGGCTTTGCATCATTACCTTTCATTCGCTCGAGGACCGCATTGTGAAGACAAGCTTTCGGAGAAACGAGAATCCTTGTACATGCCCGCCGGGATTTCCTGTGTGCATGTGCGGAAAGGTGAGTAGAGGAAACGTGATCACGAGAAAACCAGTTCTTCCCACTGTGGAAGAACTTTCCGATAACAGGCGGGCGAAAAGCGCCAAGCTTCGGGTTTTTGAACGGGTGTAGGTTCACGGTTCGTGTCCGGCGCCCCAGGGAGGATTAGGATATGACAGCAAAAAGGAAATTGACGGGACGCAGAACAGAAGACGAATATGGGCGGAGACATCTTTATGTCGTAGAGGAGATCGGAAGAGCACACGTCTGAACTCCAGT
>CAJUOF010000304.1 GCA_910587905.1 uncultured Lachnospiraceae bacterium | reverse complement strand
GGCAACCAATTTCCCTGATGTGTTTGGGGCTTTTTACAAGGTGGCCGGGAAGATCAGCTCCAGCAAGCGGAAATCCCCGGTTTATTATGCAAACACCTTATATGGAAGAAAGCTGTATCGGTATATCGAGAAGGGAGGCTATGACTGTGTGGTCATGCCTCATCTGTTTCCGGCGGAAGCCATCACCTATATTAAGAAGCATTATCCCCTGAAAGCGGCCTGCTTTTTTGTGGCGACGGATTATACTTGTATTCCATTTACGGAAGAGACCGGGCTGGACGCTTATTTTATTCCCAGCGACGAGCTGACGGCAGAGTATGCGGAGCGGGGAATCCCGGAGGAAAAGTTGATTTCAGTCGGAATTCCCGTATCGAAGCGGTTCTGGGGAAAAAAGAACAAACAGGAGACCAGGTTGGGGCTTGGGATCGGAGTGGATGGTCCGGTGGTTCTCATTATGACGGGCAGCATGGGGTTTGGAAATGTATGCGCCATGGCGAAGGTCCTTGAGGCGGGCTTGCCGCAGGATGGCCGGGTGGTGATCCTTGGGGGAAATAATCAGAAGTTGAAGGAGAAGCTTCGCAGGGAGTTTCGGGGGAACCGGAAGGTTCTGGTACTTGACTTCACCACGCAGGCGGATCTCTACATGGATATCTGTGATGTGCTGGTGACCAAGCCCGGCGGTTTGACCAGTACGGAGGCGGCGGCCAAAGGCATTCCCATGATCCACTCGGCTCCCATTCCGGGATGCGAGACCAGGAATGCGGCATTTTTCGCCGGCCACGGCATGTCGGTCTTGGGGCAGAATGAAAAAGAGGTGGGTGCCAGGGTGCTGGAGCTTCTTAAGAATAAGGCTGCGGCAAGAAACATGGTCGAAGCCCAAAAGCACTATATCAATGCCAAAGCAGCGTCGGATATCTGTGATTACATCGAGAGTCACTGTAGCCGGAGGGCGGCAGAGAGGGGAAACTATGAGTCGTGAACTTTTGGAAACACTGTTCTTTATGGCAGTGGGCTATTTGGCGGGAAGCATGCTGTTTGGACGAATTCTTCCAAAATATTTTAAGGATATGGATATTGAGGAGATCAGTGAGGACCACAATCCGGGAACGGCCAATGTAATGAAATATGCCGGAGTTCCTCTGGGAATTCTCTGTCTGGTCTTAGATATCGGGAAGGGGTATCTTCCGGTCCTGTGGGCAGCCGGAGTGGTGGAACCGATGCGGCTTCTTTTTGCCGGAATCATGGTGGCCCCGATTTTAGGCCATGCCTTTCCGTGCTGGAGGGAGGGCCGCGGAGGGAAGGCCATTGCAGTCAGCTTCGGAGTGCTTCTCGGGGTGCTCCGATACAGCGGAAGTGTGTGGCTTCTGGCAGTTCTCTACCTCTTTTTCTCGTTGGTGTTTGTCGTAAGGCCCAATGAGCGAAGGAGTGTTTATACATTTGTTCTGTTTGGCATCGTCTCGGCAGTGTTTCTGTTTCTCGGCGGCCTGCCGGGGATCTGTGTGGGAAATATGCTGATCGCCGGGGTGGTTGCCAGACGAAACTGGGCGGATGCCCGGTTCGGGCAGCGTGCAGAAGAAAAATGGGAACAGGAAAGGACGAAAGACGCATGATCTATGCAGGAAGCCACATTTCTTCTGCCAAGGGCTATGAGGCCATGGGAAAGCAGATTCGGAAGCTGGGCGGAGACACCTTTGCTTTTTTTACCAGGAGCCCCAGAGGGGGACGGGCGAAGGCTCTGAATGTGCCGGACATGAAGCGTTTCTTTGCGATGGCGGGGGAGATGGAATTGGGGCCGGTGGCGGCTCATGCCTCCTATACGCTCAATCCCTGTGCGGCGAGGGAGGACCTTCGCGACTTTACAAAGGAAACCATGTCCGACGACCTTTCCAGGCTGGAGCACATTCCGGGGAATTATTATAATCTCCATCCGGGCTGCCATGTGGGGCAGGGAAAGGAGACGGGGATCCGGCTGCTTGCGGATGTCCTCAACTCGATCATCCGGCCGGAGCAGCACACGACGGTGCTTCTCGAAACCATGGCCGGGAAAGGGAGCGAGCTCGGTGGACGCTTTGAGGAGCTCAGGGAGATCCTGGACCGGGTACATGTTCCGGAAAAGGCTGGGATCTGCCTGGATACCTGCCATGTGTGGGACGCAGGTTATGACATTGTGGATCGGCTGGACGAGGTTTTTGCAGAGTTTGATCGGATCATCGGCCTTGACCGGCTCAAGGTGATCCATGTCAATGACAGCAAGGGAGAGCGGGGGTGCAGGAAGGACCGACACGCAAGACTTGGCGAGGGACACATCGGCCGGGAAGCCTTCGGACGGCTGGTGAACCATCCGGCCGTGCAGGGGCTTCCCTGTATTCTGGAGACGCCAAATGATGACGCAGGGTGGGCGGAGGAGATTGCATTTCTGAAAATGAGCTGCAGAATTTAATGACGGAAGAAAATCGGTCTTGTGAGTTCGGAAGGAGGAAGACATGGAAAACAAGGAGTCCAATTACGTAAAGGTGCTGGAGAAATGGCGGCAGGATTTTGTGATTTGGGATCAGGAGGCACTGTGTAAGAAGGTGGGGCTCGATACCTACGACAAGGAATGGATCCGACTCTCTTATTTTGGAATTCCCTATGAGATTGATCGGAGAACGGGGCGGATTAGAAAAGCTGGTCAGTCGGATTACGAGCCGGTGTTTGACGAGGCGATGGCCATTTACAATTTCTTTTATTATGCAAAAGCTGGAGCAGTGAATTCCGGAGAATGGGTGCACTTTAGGGACGTGAAGGATGCGGGAGTGTTTGAGGGAGCTTTTGAACGGCAGGTGCTGGAGCCTTTTGCAAGGGCTTTTGCAGGCCGGCCGGAGGCTTTCAGAGAGGCGGGGGAGCGGCTGAACTACATGCCTCTTTCTCATGGGGATGTGTCTTTTCAGATTCCGGCCTTTTTTTGCATTCCGCTGCGAGCTATTTTCTGGGATGGGGATGAGGAATTCCCGGCGAAAGTAAATCTTTTATTTGACAAAAATATTACCTCTTTCATCCACCCGGAAAGTGTGGTTATGTTGGGCGTGGAATGTATGAGACATTTTTTGTCGACGCAAAGCTAATCAGACTACTTTTTACGCTTTTTTGGCTAAGAGAGGGGAGCGCTTTTGCTATTTTCCTTGGCATTTCTGGAAAGTCAGCTAAAATTAACAAAAACAGGAATGAAATAGCTGAAAAAAAGGGGAAAATGACAAAATATATGTTGACAAAGTATGTCAGTACTGATATGATTACTTCTAAGGGAATCTGCAAGGGCATTCAGCTTTTGCAGAGGGAGTATAAATGTATTTTTGGTGTATGACGAGAAGGTGAACATCAACCGGAAGGCGGTCGAGCATCGCGCGACGTGGATGGGCCTTCCATTTGACCTGACTGACACCATTGCACAGGGATGTCCCGTATGCAAGCTTCATTTTCACAAATACATTTAAAGAGGCGTGCATGTGGCATTTAATAAAGTAGGAGGAAAAGAAATGAAAAAAAGAGTATTAGCACTGACTCTGACTTTTGCGCTGGCGGCGTCCGTACTGGCAGGCTGCGGCGGCGACAAGGAGGAGGAAACAAAAGCACCCGAGACCCAGGCGGCTGGTGGTGAGACCCAAGCGGCCGGCGATACCCAGGCGGCCGGAGACGATGCAACCCAGGCTCCCGCGGCAGACAGCGGAGAGAGCAAGGGCGTGATCAAATTGGGCGGACTGGCTCCCCTGACCGGTCAGTACGCAGAGTACGGCACAGGCTTCGATATCGGTTTTCACAAAGCCATCGAAGAGATCAATGCGGCGGGCGGCGTGAACGGCTACACCTTTGAGATTGAAATCGAAGACACGCAGAGTGATCCGGTAAACTCCTCCACCATGGCGACGAAGTTTGCGGAGGATGACGAAGTTATGGCCCTCCTGGGCGACTTCTCCTCCAGTGCGGCCAAGTCCACGGTGCAGATCTGCGACAGCTACGGCATCCTGCAGTTGAGCCCCACCGCATCCGCATCCGACTATGCCGCCATGAGCCCTTATTTCTTCGGCATCATGGGACGTCAGGACGTGGAGGCTCCCTTCCTTGCGAAGTACGTGCTGAAGGAGTACTTGGGCGTACAGAAGATCGCCGTCATCCGGGTGGACAGCGACTGGGGAAAATCCTGCTATGACAACTTCATCGCCCAGGCGGAGAAGGAGCAGCTGGATGTGACGGTTGAGACCTATGCGACCGGCGAGAAGGACTTCAGCTCCCTGATCACCAAGATGCAGGCGGAGAATCCCGACGTGCTGGTCGTGATGGACCAGGGTGATCCCGTCGCCGACATCTTCAATCAGGCAGATGCGGCAGGCTGGGAGATCAAGCACGTGGCACTTGGGCCTGGAACTTCCGAGCAGGTGGTGAAAAGACTGAACGACAAGGACAACCTGATCGTGACCTCTCCGTTCTTCTTTGATCCCGACGACGCGGAGCTTACTGCATGGGCGGAGTGGTTCCAGAGCGAGGCCGGGTTTGCTCCCACGATCCATCCCGCATGCGCATATGACTGCGTGTATCTGATTGCGGAGGCCGTGAAAACCATCGACGGCGAGGTGACCCGTGAGAATCTTCGGGACGCTCTGGCGAACCTGCCGGAGTACACCGGCGTGACCGGTGCCATCAAGTTCGAGGCGGACGGCGATATCAAGAGAAATTACATGATCTGCGGTATCGAAGGCGGCGAGTGGAAGGTTCTGGAAGGCTTTGAGTTCGGCGCAGCCGGATTCTAAAGAACCGTTAACAAGTTGAGATGAAAAGAAAGCGGGGCGGCACACGCCGCCCCGTCTTTTCATGAATGGAGGAAGGGTATGGAATATATTCTTAATCAGCTCATTAACGGGATCTGCCAGGGCTCCATTTATGCTCTGATGGCAATCGGCTATTCCGTTATCGTGGGTGTAGTGGGTATGGTTACGTTTACATACGGCGAGATCATGATGATCGGGGCTTTTTCGTCGTATTACATTTTTACTGGGTTAAGCAACAATCTTCCGCTGGCGATTCTGGGGGCGTTTGCGGGTTCCTTCATCATCGGCAGCATTGTCTACAAGCTCTGTTACGAGCGTTTCTTCAACGCTCCCAGGCACATTTCTCTTTTGTGTACCATCGGTATCAGCATGCTGATCAAGAATCTGGCTCAGATCGTGTTCGGCCCTGATACAAAACCGGTTCTTAACGTTATCGACAATACGACATTTACTTTGAACCTTTTTGGTGCAAACTTAAATATCAGACTGCTTCAGATCGTGGTGATCGTCCTGGTGATCGTGTTTGCGGTCGCCCTGACCCTGTTCTTTAACAAGACGAAGTGGGGCGTCATGCTTCGGGCGGTCAGCCAGAACAAGGACGCGTCCTATCTGATGGGCATCAGCGTGAAGCGGACGGCCCTCCTCGGAAACTGCATCGGCTGCGGATTCGGCGGGATCGCCGGCATCCTGCTGGCCCTCTACTACGGTTCCGTGTCGGCGACCATGGGCGCCTCCTACTCGACGAAGGCCTTTGCGGCGTCCGTGCTCGGCGGCCTGGTGGATATCCGGTTCTCGGCCCTCGGCGGCCTTTGCATCGGCATCATCGAGAACATGGGCATCATCTTCACCTCGGCGACCTTCCGTGACGTGTTCGCCTTTGCGTTCCTGATTCTGATCCTTATTATCCGGCCTCAGGGCTTTGTCAGCAAGAAGGGGGCGAGAGTATGATGCAGCAGGCAAAAGCATTTTATGAGAAATACAAGGTGATCATTTTGATCGTTCTGGCGGCGGTGCTGGCCATCCTGCCCTTCGTCGTCAAGAAGACGCTGTACATCCGTTACCTGTGCAACATCATGATGTATGCGACACTGGCGGGCTCCTTGAACGCCATCAACGGCTACAGCGGACAGTTCTGCCTGGGCCAGGCGGGATTCTTCGCCATCGGCGCCTACACCGGCGCGGCCCTGGCCAAGAACTTCGGCATCAGCTTCTGGCCCCTCCTGATCGTGGGCGGCCTCATGGCCGCACTGGTGGGCTTCATCGTGAGCCTTCCGACCTTAAGGCTTTCCGGTATCTACCTGTCCATCGTCACCCTGGGCGCCTCGGAGATCATCCGCATCATCGCCCAGACCTGGGAGCCGGTGACGGGCGGATCCATGGGAATCAAGCAGATCCCCTATCCGGAGTTTTTCGGGGTGGATATGTTCAAGCCTCAGAATTATTACTATATTTTCCTGGGACTTTTGATTTTGTTCCTGTTCGTGACGAACCGGGTGTTAAAATCCCGTGTGGGACGTGCCTGGATGTCCATCCGTGAGGATGAGATCGCGTCCAAGTCCCTGGGAGTGGAGACCAGCCGTTATAAGTCCACCAACTTCATGTACGGTGCCTTCTGGGCGGGTGTCATCGGTGTGGCCTACGCACCTTTCGTGAACTACATCGAGGCATCCCAGTTCACGACGGACACCGGCTTCAACGTGCTGGCCATGGTGGTTCTCGGCGGCCAGGGTACTCTGGCGGGCCCGATCCTTGGTTCCGTGGTGGTCACGGTGCTGACGGAGGCCTTACGTTTCCTGGAGAGCTGGAGATACGTGATCTACGCGCTGCTCATCATCTTCATGATGTGGGTACGGCCCCAGGGTCTCATGGGAGCGTCCAACTCCATGCTGGCCGGCGGCAAGATCAAGGTGAAGGAAGAGAAGAAGAAAGGGGGAGAAGCGAAATGAGTGAAGTTCCCGTATTGGAAGCAAAAGGCATCTGCAAGTATTTCGGCGGTTTGAAGGCTGTGGAAGCCGTGGATATGCAGGTCCAGAAGGGCGACATTTTCGGCATCATCGGCCCCAACGGAGCCGGGAAGACCACTTTCTTCAACATGTGCACCGGCGTGTACGCGCCCACCAAGGGCGAAATTTTCCTCCAGGGGGAGAATATCACGAAGATGGCTCCCGACAAGATTGCCAGAAAGAAGATGGCGAGGACCTTCCAGAACCTTCAGTTATTCAAATTCATGAGCGTTCTGGACAATGTCAAGATCGGTTGCCATACCAAGACCAAGACCAACATGGCGGACGCGATCCTTCATACCAAGAGATATAAAGAGGACGAGAAATACGCGGTGGAGAAGAGCCTGGAGATCTTGGAATCCATCGGACTGGCGGATTACAAGGACACCATGGCCGGAAACCTGGCCTACGGCATGCAGCGGAAGGTGGAGATCGCCCGCGCCCTGGCCCTCGACCCGGTGATCCTCCTCCTCGACGAGCCGGCGGCCGGCATGAATCCCAACGAGACGGCGTCCCTGATGGAGTTCATCAAGATGCTCAACGGCAAGGGCTACACCATCGCGGTCATTGAGCATGACATGAAGTTCATCATGAATTCCTGCAACAGGATCCTGGTCTTAAACTTCGGCCAGAAGCTCTGCGAGGGGACTCCCGATGAGATCAAGTCCAACCAGGAAGTGCAGGAGGCCTACTTTGGCAAGGGCATCGTGGCAGGAGAGGCGGTGAAGGTAAATGGCTGAGACGATTTTAAAGGTGGAAAACCTGGCTGTAAACTACGGATACATTATCGCACTGAGCAACATCAACCTGGAGATCAATAAGGGAGAGATCGTGACCCTGATCGGTTCCAACGGAGCGGGCAAGACGACGACCCTGATGGCCATCTCCGGCCTGGTGGAGAAGCGCCCCGGAAGTCAGATTACGTTTAAGGGACAGGATATTACCAAGATGGCCCCCAATAAGATTGTACATATGGGGATGTGCCATGTGCCGGAGGGCCGGAAGATTTTCCCTGCCTTGACCGTGTATGAGAATCTGCGGGCAGGTGCCCTGGGCAACAAGAGTATGACCAAGGCCCGTTTTGACGAACTGGTGGAGGAGCAGTACACCCTGTTCCCCAGGCTTAAGGAGCGTTACAAGCAGGCCGGCGGAAGCCTGTCCGGCGGCGAGCAGCAGATGCTTGCCATCGCCAGGGGTCTCATGATGGATCCGGACATCGTCATGCTCGACGAGCCCTCCCTGGGACTTGCCCCCATCGTCATCGAGGACATTTTTGAACTGATTAAGAAGGTCCGGGACATGGGCAAGACGATCCTTCTGATCGAGCAGAATGCTTCGGTGGCCCTCTCCATTGCGGACCGCGGTTATGTGTTGGAGACCGGAAATATTACCCTCCAGGGGACGGGCCAGGAGCTCCTGGTGAATCCTGAGGTGAAGAAAGCGTATCTTGGCGCATAGCGTTTCAAGGATAGAAGAAAGCAAAAGGCAAATTAATCGCAGAACGAAGGGGTTAAGGATGGAAAGGAAAATTTACGACAACTATCTGACGATTTTAAAGGCAGAGCTGTTGCCGGCCATGGGTTGTACGGAGCCCATTGCCGTGGCGTTCGTAGCAGCTAAGGCAAGGGCGGTATTGGGAAAAATGCCGGAACGGATGGAGATGTACTGCAGCGGCAACATCGTGAAGAACGTGAAGGGCGTGGTGGTGCCAAATTCCGGCGGTCAGCTGGGCATCGACGTGGCGGCTGTCCTCGGCGTGGTCGGCGGACGGGAAGATCTGGAGCTGGAAGTGCTGAACAGCGTGACCGAGGAACAGATCGAGAAGACCAGGGAGCTGGTGAAGTCCGGCATGTGCGACTGCCGTCTGGTGGAGGGGGAGGAAAACCTCTACATCCGGGCGGAGGTGTTCGCCGGGGAGGACAAGGCACTTGTGGAGCTCAAGACGAAGCACAACCATATTTCCCGTATTGAAAAGAACGGGGAGATCCTGTTTGCCCAGGACGACATCGAGGCGGGCTCCCAGGGTGACAAGAGCCAGTTAAACCTGAAGGACATCTATGAGTTTGCAAATACGGTGGACGTCGAGGATGTCAGAGGCGTTCTGGAGCGGCAGATGAAATACAACAAGGCAATCTCGGAGGAGGGTCTCAGGAATCCCTGGGGCGCCCAGGTTGGCCGGACGCTTCTTGAAGTCAACGGAGACTCCGACTGGAGAGTGAGGGCCAAGGCTGCGGCTGCGGCCGGATCCGACGCCCGCATGGGGGGCTGTGCTCTGCCTGTGGTCATCAATTCCGGCAGCGGCAACCAGGGGATGACGGTCAGTCTGCCCATCTTGGAGTATGCGAACGAGGTGAAATGCTCCGAGGAGAAGCTGCTGCGGGCCCTGACCCTGGCGAATCTTCTGTCTCTTCACCAGAAGCGCTACATTGGAAATCTTTCCGCTTACTGCGGTGCCGTCAGCGCAGGCTGCTCTTCTGCCTGCGGCATCGCCTACATCGGCGGGGCATCCCTGGAGGTCATCGGGCACACCATCATCAACGCCATCTGCAACGTCGGCGGCATGGTGTGCGACGGGGCGAAATCCTCCTGTGCGGCGAAGATTGCAAGTTCGGTGGAGGCCGGACTTCTGGGCTATGAGATGGCGAAGAGAGGCCGTAACTTCAAGCCCGGCGAGGGCATGGTGGTGGAGGATATGGAGCAGACGATCCGAAACATCGGAAGGATGGGCCGCATTGGAATGAAAGGGACCGACGTGGAGATCCTGAACATCATGCTGGGGAAATAGAACATGTTTTGTAAGGG